>JBOHKF010000341.1:0-3985 GCA_050729015.1 Rhizomicrobium sp.
GCTCTGGACCCGTCGCAACCCGGGCTCCGCGCGCTATATTAAAGACGGGCCCGCACTCAAGATCGATTGGGCCCCGGGAGCAGGATATGCCGTCAGCCGCCGAACAATTGGCCGCCAATTTCAGCTTTGCCAATCTTGGCAAGTCCCAGGAATTGCGCAACCGCATTTTCTTCACTCTGGGCGCGCTGATCATCGCCCGGCTTGGAACCTACATTCCCATGCCCGGCATCGATCCTGCGGCGCTGGCGCAGCAGATCAACCAGACCGGGAGCGGCGGCCTGCTGGACGTCTTCAACGTGCTCGCCGGCGGAGCGGTGCAGCGCATGGCGGTCTTCGCCCTGGGCATCATGCCCTACATTTCCGCCTCGATCATTATCCAGTTGATGACAACCGTGTTCCCCGAGCTCGAGGCCCTGAAGAAGGAAGGCGAGGCCGGGCGCAAGGTGATCAACCAATATACGCGCTATGGCACGGTGGCGCTGGCCGCGGTCCAAGCCTACGGCATCGCCATTGGTCTGGAACATTGGGGCAATGTGGTAATCCATCCGGGCTTTTTCTTCCGGATTACGGCGATGATCACGCTGACGGGGGGCACCATTCTGCTGATGTGGATCGGCGAGCAGATCACCAGCCGGGGGGTTGGCAATGGCATCTCGCTGATCATATTCGGCGGCATTGTCGCCCGCTTCCCCCAACTCCTGGGACAGGGGCTGGAATCGGCGCGCACCGGCGCCACCAACCCGCTCCTCCTGCTGGCGTTCCTTGTGGGTGCGGTAGCGCTGGTGCTGTTCATCGTTTTCATGGAACGGGCGCAACGCCGCCTGTTCGTGACCTATCCCAAGCGCCAGGTCGGCAACAAGATCTATGGTGGCGAGTCGTCGCACCTGCCGCTCAAACTGAATGTCTCGGGCGTGATCCCGCCGATCTTCGCCTCATCCATCCTTCTTCTCCCCACCACAGTTGCCAGTTTCAATGCGCAAAACCTGCCCGGTTGGCTCCAGACCATCGTCACCTATGTCAGCCGGGGACAGCCGCTTTACCTGATCCTGTATGCGGTCCTGATCATCTTCTTCACCTTCTTCTACACCTCGGTCGTGTTCAATCCCGAGGAAACGGCTGACAATCTCAAGAAATACGGCGGTGTGTTTCCGGGAATCCGGCCGGGAAAGAAGAGCGCCCAATTCATCGACTACACGCTCACCCGGCTCACCGTGATTGGGGCACTCTATCTGGCCTTTGTCTGTCTCATCCCCGAATTCCTGTTCTACAAATACAATCTTTCCTTTTCGCTGGGCGGCACTTCAATTCTGATCGTGGTCTCCGTCACCATGGATACGGTGGCGCAAATCCAGAGCCATCTGATCGCCCAGCAATATGAGGGCCTTCTCAAGAAATCGAAGCTGCGCGGAGCGCGAAGGTGAATCTGGTCCTGTTCGGGCCCCCGGGGGCGGGCAAGGGCACCCAGTCCAAGATCCTCACGAAGACTCGCAGCCTCCCACAACTCTCCACCGGCGACATGTTGCGGGCGGCGGCACTAGCCGGGACGGCTTTGGGGCTGGCAAGCAAGGCCCTGATGGATAAAGGCGCGCTGGTTCCCGACGAGACCGTGATCGGCATTATCGCCGAACGCTATGACCGGCCCGACTGCGCCAACGGCGCGGTGTTCGATGGGTTTCCCCGCACCCTTGCCCAGGCCGAGGCCCTGGACAAAATGCTGGCCGCGCGTGCGCACAAGATAGATCTGGTTGTCGAACTCAAGGTGGATGATGCGGCCCTTCTGGAAAGGGTTGAAAGCCGCCTCGCCGCCGGGGGTCCCGCCCGCGCCGACGACAACCCCGAAACTCTCAAGAAGCGGCTGGTTGTTTACTATCGGAGCACGGCGCCGCTTCTGAAATACTATCGCGGGCAGGGAAAGCTTGAAAGCGTGGACGGCATGGCAGCCATTCCCGTGGTTACCACGGCGATCGCCGCGATCCTCGACAGGAAGGCCCGTTGATCTGCTCGCCGGTCGGCCCATTGACAGCGCCTGGCCGGGAGGCGATGCCATGCGACAATAAATCCCTTCCGCCGGTTGACTGGGATGTCCCCATTTCTATAATCCGCGCCCTCGCGGCAGTCTTCCTGTCATTTCCGAGCGTTAGGGGCGTTTGGTTCGCCTCGCATGGCGCCTTGAACTGGCCGGAAAGCTGGCGCGCGTGAATTTGTAACTCTTTCAAAGGCTTAAAAGCCTGGGAGAATGCTCTCTTGGCACGCATTGCAGGCGTCAATATCCCGACCCAGAAGCGCGTGGAGATTGGGCTTCGCTATATCCACGGCATCGGCCCTCACATCGCCAACCGGATCATTACCCAGTTGGGTGTCGATCCGTCCCGTCGGGTTGGCGAACTTACGGAATCCGAGGTGATCCAGATCCGCGAGATCATCGATCGCGATTATCTGGTGGAGGGCGATCTCCGGCGCGACGTCGCCATGAACATCAAGCGGCTGATGGATCTCGGCTGTTATCGTGGCCTTCGCCACCGCAAAAACCTGCCGGTTCGCGGCCAACGCACCCACACCAATGCCCGCACACGCAAAGGCCCCGCCAAAGCGATCGCCGGGAAGAAAAAGGTCACCAAGTAATGGCCGACGCGCAAAAATCAGCTCCCAAGGCGCCGCGCGGGCGCAAGAAGGAAAAGAAGAATGTCGCGGTGGGCGTGGCCCATGTCGCGGCCACCTTCAACAACACCATCGTCACCATCACCGACGGGCAAGGCAACACCATCTCCTGGTCGTCGGCGGGGATGATGGGCTTCAAGGGTTCGCGCAAATCCACGCCCTATGCGGCGCAGATAGCCGCCGAGGATGCGGCCAAGAAGGCGGTGTAGCACGGCATGCGCACGCTGGAAGTGGAGGTGTCAGGTCCCGGTTCGGGCCGGGAGTCGGCGCTGCGCGCCTTGCAGGCCGTGGGGCTGCTGGTCACTTCGATCCGCGACGTGACGCCCATTCCCCACAATGGCTGCCGTCCACCCAAACGGCGGCGCGTGTAAGGGCAACCAGCGGAGAAACGCGCTTTCATCGGCAACCCGCCGGAAATTCGGACGTCAACTGCTACCCGTCGAACGCATGAGCATGGTCCGACATGCTCGGGACACGATGAGGATCTTATGTTTCAGAAGAACTGGCAGGAATTGATCAAGCCCCAGAAGCTCAAGACCGAGTTGGGGCACGAGCAAACCAAGCTCGCCACCATCACCGCCGAACCTTTGGAGCGCGGCTTCGGTCTTACGCTGGGCAATTCGCTGAGGCGAGTCTTGCTCTCCTCTCTTCAGGGCGCAGCTGTCACCTCGATCCAGATCGAAGGCGTGCTCCATGAATTCTCCTCAATCCAGGGCGTGCGCGAGGATGTCACCGATATCGTCCTCAATGTGAAGCAGATCGCCCTCAGGATGCATGCCGAGGGACCGAAGCGCGTGAGTTTGCGCGCCACCGGGCCCGGCGAGGTGAAGGCGGGCCAGATCCAGGGCTCTTCCGATGTCGAGATTCTCAATCCCGACCTCCTTCTCTGCACGCTCGACGAAAAAGTGGATTTCCGGATGGAACTTACGGTCGCCACCGGGAAGGGTTATGTCCCGCCCGACCGCAATCGTCCGGAGGATGCGCCCATCGGACTGATCCCGGTGGACAGCCTGTTCAGCCCCGTCAAAAAGATTTCCTACAAGGTCGAGAACACTCGCGAAGGCCAGATTCTTGACTATGACAAGCTCACTTTGACGGTGGAGACCAACGGCGCGGTGAGCCCCGACAATGCCGTGGCCTATGCCGCTCGCATTCTCCAGGATCAGCTCCAGGTGTTCATCAATTTCGAAGAACCGCGCGAACGCGTGGCAGAAGAAGCCAAGCCCGATCTCGCCTTCAATCCGGTGCTACTCAAGAAAGTGGATGAATTGGAGCTTTCGGTGCGTTCGGCGAACTGTCTGAAGAACGACAACATCGTCTACATCGG
>JBOHKF010000342.1:0-10212 GCA_050729015.1 Rhizomicrobium sp.
GCCATAGCCTGCGGCAATGGCAGAACTGGCCAGGGTGTCGTACCAGTGGTGCTCCTTCGCTTGCACGCGGGTGTAGGATACGAACTGCGTCGCCATAAAAGCCGGAATCCCCCATTCCCAGCCATAACGACCCCACAGAAACGAGGAGCCAGACGCCGCGATAGCGGTTGTTCCAGATGGAAAGGATTGATAATCGGAACCGTCCGGGCGCCGCTCACGCACGATATTCTTCAAGGCATAAGCCGTCCCGACGGTGAGCACTCCTTCCGCTGCGAGTTGGGCGACGCCCATCCAATCGTCTTTGTATATCGCTACGGCGCCGGCAAGGATCGGGAGTGCAACGGCGGTGCCGTCGCCGATAGTTGTCAAAGTCGAATTGCCGTAGGTCTTTGTCTTGCCCGCTCCCGCGGCGTGTGCGGTCTGCGCAACCAAGAAGATCGCCAGTGCACAAATCGTCACTATTGCCGATCGCATATCGTTGCCGTCCGCTCCTTATGGGAGGTGCCCCAGCCGTAAACGGTAATGGGCTATCGCGCTATATATGAGGCCCGGCTGGCGAAAAGAAACAAACCCTTACTATACAAATTGCCAATCCATCGTCAGTTGGCCGATCTTGGCGTGAAGATCGCCAATCTCGACCTGCTGGTCCTGCACATCACAGCCCCGAATCGTCTGCGCCTCACGAAGTTGCCTTGCATGCGCTCCCGGGAGACGGGCGTTTGAACATCGGCTCGACTTTTGGCCCTAATTAGGAGTTGTTCCGAATACCAGGATGGAAGCCGCGGACCCCAAAATACCCGCCCGGGCCGCGACGAAGAGGCGGTCGAGCTGCGGTACGAACAGGCTCGTCCGCGCTCCAGAGATGGTTTGGACCCGCGACAGACGATGGAGGCCGCTGGGATCGCGGCTCATGACATCGACTGCGCCGGAACCGCAACTGACATAGAAGTATTTGCGTCTTGCATCGAAGAACAGATCATCCGCATCGCCGCAGGTATCGGCGCTGGCGATCAGGGCACCCGAATTGGGATCGAGCAGCGCCAGCTTCGATTGCCCGCGAAAGACGACGCCGATATCGCCGCTGCCGTCCAATATCATGGGAAAATTTGACGAGAATCTTGGCTTCCAGATGGCGAGAATCTTGGCGGTATCCGTATCCGCGACGACGATCTGGCCGGCATCCGGCACGTTAATGAATACCCGATTGCCGGCAAGCCGAAAGCTCTCCGGATGCCCGGCAAGGGGGATTTCCCGCAGCTTCCGCATTGCGACGGGATCGATGACCGCCAGCGCGCCATTGCCATATCCGACGATGACATGGCCATTGCGGGGATCGATCCGGAGGTTATCCGCGTCGTCTCCCAAGGTCAGGATAGAACGCGGCGTGAAATCGCTGCCCGAGAACGTCCGCAGCGTGCCGTCGCCGCCGCTGGCGACAATGACGAGATCGGATTTCGCGTCATAACCGATTCCTTGCGGTTCTTTCAGGCCGGTGATGCGATGTATGACTTTGCTACCGGCCAGGTCCACGACATCCAGCGAGCCGTTTCCAAGCTCCGCCACGAACAGATGTCTGCGGGTCAGATCGATCGCCATGTGATCTATGCGCCCGCCGGTATCGGGGAGAGCAATCGGGTGGTCCGGCACCAGAAGCGGTACTTGTGCCATCACAACATTGCTCAGAGGTGCAAGGCCGAAGAAGGCCGTCAGTGCCAACCGACCAAGGGCGCCGTGCCACCCGCGAGCGAATGAAAGGAAGAATGCGATGGTTCGATACATGATTTGCTCCGGCTTCATTGGCTTTTCCGCCATGGCGCCTTGTCTGTCCAGCTTTTGATAGCCGCTTGCGCCCATTTCGTGTCTTGTCTGCATGGCAGGCATTGGGAATTTTCATCATGTCGGGATCGCTGACAAGTCCGGAATAATTGCGTCGAGGCGGCGCTTCATCGATGAATGCCTGATATAAGTCCCTGCCGCTGACGCGGCTACGGCCTACTTAGCGTCCACACAAGACTAGAGGTCACCAATGCAGACGCGAAAATTGGGAAATCTGGAAGTATCGGCCATCGGTTTCGGCTGCATGGGCTTGAGTTCCGGTTATGGCGCCGCCGTCGAGAAGGAAGAAGGTATCCGGCTGATCCGCGCCGCAGCGGAGAAAGGCGTCACATTTTTCGACACCGCGGAAGTGTATGGCCCCTTCGCCAATGAGGAGCTGGTGGGCGAAGCACTGAAGCCGTTCCGAAACGATGTCGTGATTGCCACCAAGTTCGGCTTCGACACCGCCAGCGATTCGCGCGCCCGGACCGGTGCGCCTCGTCTTGATAGCCGCCCTGCTCATATCCGTGAGGTGGTGGACGCTTCTCTAAAGCGGCTGCAGAGCGATGCGATCGATCTGCTCTATCAACATCGCGTAGACCTTGGGGTGCCGATTGAGGACGTGGCCGGCACCGTAAAAGATTTAATTCGCGAAGGTAAGGTCAAGCATTTTGGCCTGTCGGAAGCCGGTACCAGCACCATCCGCCGGGCACACGCGGTGCAGCCGGTAGCGGCGCTCCAGAGCGAGTATTCGCTGTGGTGGCGGGAACCGGAAGCGGAGATCATGCCGACGCTGGAAGAACTGGGCATCGGCTTCGTAGCCTTTAGCCCGTTGGGCAGAGGCTTCCTCGCTGGCAAGATCGATGCCAGCACCGCGTTCGGTGCTAACGACTTCCGCAATTCCATGCCGCGTTTCGCGTCGGACGCCCGCAAGGCGAATGAGGCTGTAGTGGACCTGCTGAAGGGCATGGCGCAAAGGAAGCATGCCACGCCCGCCCAGATCGCGCTGGCCTGGATTTTGGCGCAAAACCCCGGGATCGTGCCAATTCCTGGCACCACCAAGCTGCACCGCCTGGAGGAAAACCTCGGAGCGGCGATGGTGCAACTCGGCAAGGACGACCTTGTTGCCCTGGACTGGGGGGTTTCGAGCATGACATTCGAAGGTGCTCGTTACCCTAAAGCGCTGCAAGAATTGGTGGGGCGCTGAAGCGAAAAAAAGGATATGCCGTACTCCTCGGCCCCGGGCACTAAGTCAGCGATCGTCGGCCAATGGGTGGGCTCACGTCGCGACTTCGACCGCGCGGAAGGGCGGGGGCTCCTTGGTGGTGCAAAAGCGCTGACGGAAAGCTGGGACGCCGATCCACAATGTCGCCTGGGCGGGGCGGAAGCGCTTTCCTTTGAGGCTTCCAGGATTGGTGGCCCAGGTGAGCGCCAGCGACAACAGGCCCGGTCCCAGCATCCGGGCCTGGTTGCCGCCTTCGCTTTCCAGTCCGAAGCGCCGGGCAATGCGGGTGAATTTGGGCGCCGAGCGGCTGTCCACGAAGGCGATGCGCGCCCGGATGGCGGCGCAGGAGCAAAGTGCCCGATCGGTTTCCAGCCGCTCGGCCAGCAGGATCATCGAGTGTTCCATGCCCCGGCGCACCTTGACTGCCCATAGCAGCCCCAGCCCCAGCCCGCCGACCCTTTCGTTCCAGAGGTGAAGGTCGATGATATTGCTTCCGGCCATAACCGGGGACCCGTCGGGCAGGGTCCTGGCCTCATCCAGGCGGGACATGGAGATGCGCAACAGGCTCAGTTCGCTCTCCGAATAGGCGACAATGCCTTGCTTGCCGCGCAGCACCCGATCCAGCCAGAATATCGCCCTCTTGGGCATGGCAATTCATTCTCCGGGGCGTTGTGCGCGGCCCCCCGCGTAAGGCAACGCATATTCCCCGTCCGCATCCCTTCCTGCAACCCGGGGCTGTCAAAAGAAGCGCGCAAGCGTATAATGGGAGGTCCAAGGTCGCGGGTCTCTCGTGACCGACGGCCCGATGCCGCCGCGCGCGTGCGCCCCCGCCTCGACTGGAGGAGGAACGTGCATGACAATCCGCAATCCCATAGAATGGAGCGGTTCGCAGCTCGTCAACACCGCCCACGCCTTGAGTTCGGTGGGCCACTCCCTGCATCACGTCCAGGACACGATCCACTCGCCCGCTCCCGCCATCCGCCGCATCAGGCGTCGCGATATCGCCGATGCCGTGAAGAAGGGCTTTGAGGATTTCGAGATTTACCGCAGCGATGTCGTGATGCTTTGCGTGGTCTATGCGGTAGTAGGCCTGATCCTTGTGCGGCTGATGTTCGGCGCCGATCTTCTGCCGCTCCTGTTTCCCTTGGCTTCCGGCTTCGCCATCATCGGACCGTTCGCAGCGCTCGCGCTTTATGAAATGAGCCGCATGCGCGAGCTGGGGGTTCCGGTCAGCTGGGCCAACGCCTTCGACGTCCTGAAGGCGCCCGCCATCGGCGCCATCCTGGTCCTGGGCCTGGGGCTGGTGGCCTTGTTCCTGGCGTGGATTCTGGCGGCCTGGGAGATTTACGCCCACACGCTGGGCGCGGTGCCACTCACCTCGCCATCGGTGTTCATTCATGACGTGTTCCGCACCAGCCAGGGCCAGACCATGATCGTGCTGGGTGTCGGCGTGGGTTTTCTTTTCGCGCTCCTGGCAATGATGATCAGCGTAGTCTCCTTCCCCTTGCTCCTGGACCAGGATGTTGGCCTGGATACGGCCGTCCGTGTTTCAGTGAGGGCCGTCATCACCAATCCGGGGCCGATGGCGGTCTGGAGCGTCACGGTGGCGGGCCTTCTGGTCCTTGGCTCGCTGCCAGCCTTTGTGGGGCTGGTGGTTGTGGTTCCGGTCCTGGGACACGCAACCTGGCACCTCTATCGCAAGCTGATCCAGACGCGTCCGGCGACGGTGGCCCGCGGGGTTCAGTAAAGAGCATCGGCCAGGAAAAGTGCGACCCGGTTTTCCGTCGGCCGTGCGACCATTAATAAGCCCTGCCGTCCTTGCGGAAGAAGCGCCGGCTGCCATCGGACTGACACTTAAGATGCATGTCCACATCCGGATAGGTGACGTCGTCGCCGGGCGATCGGTCGCCCACCACCAGCAGCAACACGTCGCTCGCGCTCCGGTTGACGAAGCGATGCGCATTGCCGTTGCCCGCGGGAAAGCCGGCGCACATCCCGGGCCTGAGGTCCTGCGCGCCTTCGTCGGTCTCGAGCCGGGGGGTGCCCTCCAGCACATAAACGAACTCATCCTGTGTGCTGTGAGCGTGACGGTGCGAGGATTGCCCGCCCGGCACAATGCGGGTGAGCACCACGCCGTAATGGGTGAGGGCGGCGTGATCGCCCAGGCGGCGGTTGAAGCGCTTCAGATTGTCCTGGTGATAGGGCGGGGGATAGGTGGTGGCGTTGCTTTCGGGGACTTCGGCGGGATCGAAGACCGGGGTTTTCGACATGGGCGCGACCTCTCGGAAAGGCGCAAGGGTAGCGTCACATGCCACGCCCGAAAAGCGCCGACCCGGTCTTTCATGTCATCCAATGACATCCTTGGCTTCGGGATGGCGGGCGAACCAGGCTACCGCGTAGGGGCAACGCGGTATCAACGTGAACCTCGCCCGGCGGGCTTCGGCCACGATGGCTTCCATCAGTCTGGCCGCAGCACCGGTGCCGCGGAGCTTGGGATCGGCCTCGACATGGGTGAGGACATAGCGGCCGTCATGGGCGCGGTAGCTGGCGAAGGCGAGAAGGCCGTTCTCCTCGCGTTCGAAACGCTGACGGTCCCGGTTGTCAATCACGCTTCATCAACCTTGCCTTTGGGCTCGGCATACATCCAGGGAAGAGCGAGCCCGATCGGCACGATCCAAATAAGACCCGTTGCCCCGTAGAAAAGAAGACTGTCGTACCAGTTTGCCCGAGGCAGGACATGGATGGCCAGCCCCGAGACGATGAGGGCGTAGAGCGCCAGCCAAAAAAGGATCAAAACGGCGCCGATCAGCTTTTTCACGTGCGGGGTCATAGAGAACCGGAAATAGCGACGAGGGGGATAAATAACGCCATCGCGTGGCGAAGCGGTAGGGCTTATTAGCAAGCCGGGCGCGCGGGTGCGTGGCCCCTGCGCCGCCGCAAATGACGCAGCCTGGCAAGTGGACGTTGCCGCCCGGCCGCGATATTGGACCCATCAGGAATGCAGGCTACGCGCAAACAGGTGGGCATCTGGCTTCTCGCCATTGCCCTCATCATCCTCGCCATGGTGACGATCGGCGGGCTGACCCGGCTCACCGGTTCCGGCCTTTCGATCACCCAATGGAACCCGATCGTGGGAGCAATTCCGCCGCTCGGCCATGCCGAGTGGGAACATGCCTTCGCCCTCTACCAGAAGATACCCCAGTACCTCCTGGAGAATCCCGAGATGAGCCTCAACGCGTTCAAGGGCATTTTCTGGTGGGAGTGGACGCACCGGTTCCTGGGACGGTTGCTGGGAGTGGCGTTCATTGTTCCCTTCCTCCTGTTCGCCTGGAAGGGCGCAATCCGCAAGAGCGAGTGGCCCCGGATGGTGGTGCTGTTCCTCTTGGGGGGCCTTCAAGGTTTCATCGGCTGGTGGATGGTGGAGTCGGGTCTCGAAACACGGGTCTCCGTGAGCCAATATCGGCTGGCCATCCATTTGGGTACGGCGCTCTTGCTGCTGGTCGCGATATTGTGGATCGCTCTCGAGTATCTGCGCGATCCGAAACCTGCACGGGAAGCCGATGGTGCGCCCTCGCCTGTGGCGGAGGGCGCGCCAAGAGCCATCGTCTTCGCCATTCTGGTCTATTGCCAGATGCTGCTGGGCGCCTTGGTCGCGGGCCTCCATGCGGGGCTGATCTACAACACCTGGCCCGACATGAACGGCCGCTTTTTACCGGAGAATCCGCTTTTCGCGCGTCCCTGGTGGATCAATTTCTTCGCCAATCCCGGTCTTGCCCAATTCGATCATCGCATGGGCGCCTATGTCGTGGCGGGTTTTGCCCTCTTCCTGTGCGCACGCGGGATGAAGCTCCAAGGCTATGCCAAGCTCACCGCCAAGCTGGTAGCGGCGATCACGGTGTTTCAAGTGTCGCTGGGCATCGTCACGCTGCTGTTTGCGGCGCCCGAGGCGTTGGCCGCATTGCATCAGGTGACGGCAGCGACCTTGCTATGCGCCGCGGTCTGGCACGCTTATGAATTGCAGCATTATCGCGGCGCCGCTGCCCGATCCGCCTTCACGCCAGCGCTTGTTCCAAGTCGGCGATGATATCCCGGGCGTCCTCGATGCCGATGGAAAGCCGCACCACATCGTTGCCCGCGCCCGCATTGGCCCGGTCTTCATCCGATAATTGGCGGTGGGTGGTGGACGCGGGATGGATGATCAGGCTTCTGGTGTCGCCGATATTGGCGAGGTGCGAGAAGAGCCGCACGGTGTTTACCAGCTTGAGTCCGGCCGCATAGCCGCCGTTGAGGCCGAACGTGAACACGCTGCCCGCTCCCAATGGGCAATATTTGCGATGGAGGGGATAGCTGGGGTTGTCCTCCAGTCCCGCATAATTGACCCACGCCACCTGAGGCTGCGTCTTGAGCCAGCGCGCCACGCAAAGCGCGTTGTCGCAATGTTTCTGGATGCGGAGTGGCAAGGTCTCGGTGCCCGTCAAGACCAGGAAGGCATTCATCGGCGAAAGCGACGCCCCCAGATCGCGCAGCGCCAGCACCCGCGTCGCCACCGCGAAGGCCATGTCGCCGAACGTCTCCCACATCCGCATGCCGTGATAGGAGGGGTTGGGTTCGGACAAGGTGGGAAATTTGCCGCCGCCCCAATCGAACTTGCCGCCATCCACCACGATGCCGGCCATGGAGTTGCCGTGTCCACCCAGGAATTTCGTGGCGGAGTGCACCACGATGTCGGCACCCCATTCGATAGGCCGGATCAGATAAGGCGAGGCCAGGGTGTTGTCGATGATGAGCGGCACGCCCGCCTCATGCGCGATTTTCGCAAGGGCCTCGATATCGGTGATCAGGCCGCCGGGATTGGCGATGCTTTCGGCAAACAAAGCCTTGGTCCTGGCCGTGATCTGGGCCTTGAAGCTCGACGGTTCGCGCGTATCCGCCCATTTCACGTGCCAGTCGAATTTGGCGAAGCTCTGGGAGAATTGGTTGATGGAGCCCCCGTAAAGCTGGCGCGCCGCGACGACCTCGCTTCCCGGGCTCATCAAGGTGTGCAGGGCCAGAAGCTGGGCGGCATGGCCGGAGGCGCAGGCAACGCCGGCCCGTCCGTTCTCGAGCGCCGCCACCCGTTCTTCCAGAACCGCGTTGGTGGGATTGTTGATGCGCGAGTAGATGTTTCCGAAGATCTGGAGATTAAAGAGGGCTGCCGCATGGTCGGCGTCCTCGAAGGCAAAGGCCGTGGTCTGGTAGATGGGGGTCGCGCGGGCGCCGGTGGCGGGATCGGGGGCTGCCCCAGCGTGCACGCTCAATGTGCTGAAACCATATTCGCCCATTTCAATATCCTTTATGGAACCGTCACGCCTTCGGCCCGGCAATTCCGG
Source organism: Rhizomicrobium sp. (assembly GCA_050729015.1). Lineage (GTDB taxonomy): Bacteria > Pseudomonadota > Alphaproteobacteria > Micropepsales > Micropepsaceae > Rhizomicrobium. The sequence continues at coordinate 8,410 of JBOHKF010000342.1, forward strand.
ACGTTGCAATAATTGACGAAAGCGGCGCGGCGAATGACGATCAAGACGTTCGTCTCGGCCGACAGGATCCGATCCATCGCCTTGGGATTTCTGGCCGCGATCTGGGCGGTGCTTTTGACGTCGGCGTTGAATTTGGCGAGCGCCCGGCTCTCGGCCCTGGTAAGATTGGCGGAGTCCGGCGAAGGCCATACCACCGAACCGAAAGGCCCGCGATTCTTGGCGATAATGGATTGACCTTCCGGACTTTCATAAAAGCCCACTTCGGCGGCCAGGGTCTGCTCTGGGTAGATGCCGGCATTGACCTCGGCGATCGCGTCGTCGGCGGCCGCGATCGCGGCCTGGTTGTCCTTGATGGCGGCGTCAAAGCTTTCCCGGAAGATATCGGGCGCCTTGGTGGTGGCCGCCAGGCTTGGTTCGAAGCCGTGCAGCAAGAGGCTCGCGCCGCCGCTGTAATGGACCAGTTTCCGGGCAAGATCGAGGGTGTCGGCGGCCACAGCTTCGGTCGTGAGCGTCAAGCCGAACAGCAAGACCAAAAGCGCGGCCCGCAGCGTAGGCAGGACCATATTCCAGCCCGACCCGCAACCCCCGATTCCCGGGATCGGGGAAACCTTCGAGAGCGAGACGAACGCCACGCGACCGCCGGAATTGGAATCGCCGTAGATGAACTTGGGTGTCATAGCCGCTTCAGGCTTCCACCCTTGCCGAAAAGAAGCGGCCGGCGGTTGTCTATCACCTTGCGATTGACGCCCATCCAGCCCAATTCCCCCGAGAAGCGCCCATACTCGATCTTGGGACAGCGATCCATGATGACGGTGAGGCCGGCTTCTTCGGCAAGCCTCGCCGCTTCCCCGCTCACGATGCCCAACTGCATCCAGACGAATTTGAAGCCCAGCCGGCTTTTCTCGGAAAGCGCTTCGCGCACGATTTCCGGCGCAAACCGGGCGTCGCGGAAAATGTCGATCATGTCCACGGGCGCGGGCACGTCTTTAAGACTCCCATAGACCTTCTGGCCCAGTATTTCCTGTCCTGCGAGGCCCGGATTGACGGGAACGATGCGATAACCCTTGTTCAAGAGGTACATCATGGCGAAATAGGAGGGGCGGATCTCATTGCCGCTGGCGCCCACCATCGCGATGGTCTCGACCGAGCGCAGAATGGTCTTGATCAGGCTGTCGGGATAAGTCATTGCGGCCATTTGGCGTCCCGCTTTTCCAGGAAGGCCTGGATGCCTTCTTCCGCTTCCGGGCCCAGCATGTTGTCGGTCATCACCTGCGAGGCGTAATCATAGGCGGCGGCGAGCGGCATTTCGATCTGCCGGTAGAAAGCCTGCTTGCCGATGCGGAGTGTGGCTTTGGGCTTGGCGGCGATTTTCCGGGCAAGCGCCATGGTTTCACTTTGAAGACTCTCGACAGGAACGACGCGATTGACGAGACCCAACTCGCGGGCTTGGCCGGCACCGATCACCCCGCCCGTCAACAGCATTTCCATCGCCGGCTTGCGGGCCATGTTCCGGGAAAGGGCCACCATGGGGGTGGAACAGAAAAGACCGATATCGACGCCCGGGGTGGCGAAGCTGGCGTCCTGCGACGCCACCGCCAGGTCGCAGCTCGCCACCAATTGACATCCGGCGGCGGTGGCTACGCCGCCCACTTCCGCAATCACCGGCTTGGGCAGGTTCACGATCGCGAGCATCAGGGCCGAGCATTGCCGGAACAGCGCCGCGAAACGGTCCCGGCCGCGGTCGGGATCGGCGCGGGCCGCGCGCATCTCTTTCAGGTCGTGGCCGGCGCAGAAGGTCCTGCC
>JBOHKF010000343.1:0-4957 GCA_050729015.1 Rhizomicrobium sp.
TTCGGGCGTGATCTCCGGATCGGGATTGGCCATGGCGACAATGATCGGCGCCTTGGCCATCCGCGTGATCATCTCCTTGGTCACCGCGCCCTTGGCCGAAAGACCGATCAGGACGTCGGCGCCTTCAAGCGCTTCCGCCAAGCTGTGCTTTCGGGTGGCCACCGCGTGGGCGGACTGCCATTGATTGAGATCGGTGCGGTCGTGGGAGAGAACGCCCCGCTTGTCCACCGCCAGGCAATTCTTGGGATGCACGCCCATCGCCTTGATCAATTCCAAGGTGGCGATTCCGGCGGCACCCGGGCCGTTCAGCACCACTTTCATGTCCTCGATGCGCCGCCCGGTGATCTGCGCCGCGTTGCGCAATCCTGCCGCCACGATGATGGCGGTGCCATGCTGGTCGTCATGGAACACCGGGATGTCGAGCATCTCTCGCAATTGCTGCTCGATGATGAAGCAATCGGGCGAGCGGATATCTTCGAGATTGATGCCGCCAAAGCTCAGGCCCAGATAGCGCACGCAGTTGACGAACGCGTCCACGTCGGGGGTGTCCACTTCCAGGTCCACCGCATCGACGTCGGCAAAGCGCTTGAAGAGGACGGCCTTGCCCTCCATCACCGGCTTGGCGGGTCCAGCCCCGAGATTGCCCAGGCCGAGGATGGCGGTGCCGTTGCTGATCACGGCGACGAGATTGCCGCGGGCCGTATAATCGAAAATGGCGTCCGGCCTTTCGGCGATGGCCCTGACCGGAACGGCGACGCCCGGCGAATAGGCCAGGCTCAAGTCCCGCTGGGTGGCCATCGGTTTGGTGGGCGTGATCTCCAGCTTGCCGGGCTTGGGCGCGGCGTGAAAGAAAAGAGCTTCTTCGTCGGTGAAAAGGGGGCGTTCGATGCCGGCCATGGGTAGGGCGCGTCCGTTCGGTCATCCACAGAATATCCCACCCGCACATGGAACGAGACCCGCGCCCGGGAGAAAGAGAGTCTGATAGGCTTTTCGCCATGGCGGAACAACCATCCCCGGCCCAGGAGCCGGCAGGCGATATCACCCCCTCGATGGCCCAGTATCTGGCGATCAGGGATGCCCATCCCGGCTATCTGCTTTTCTATCGGATGGGGGATTTTTACGAACTCTTCTTCGCCGATGCCGTCCAGGCGGCCGCGGCGTTGGACATCTCCCTCACCAAGCGGGGCAAGCATCTGGGCGATGACATTCCCATGTTCGGCGTCCCGGTCCATGCCGCTGAATCCTATATGGAAAAACTGATCCGCCGAGGCTTCCGGGTAGCGGTCTGCGAGCAGCTCGAAGATCCGGCCGAAGCCAGAAGGCGGGGCGGCAAGGCAGTGGTCAAGCGCGATGTGGTGCGGCTGGTGACCCCGGGCACCTTGACCGAAGACGCTCTTCTTGAGGCGCGTTCCTCCAATATCCTCGCGGCGCTGGGTTTTGCCGGCGGAAAAGAGGCGCCGGATTTTGCTCTTGCCGCTGCCGACCTCTCCACCGGAAGCTTCTCGGTGGCCCCGGTGGAAGCCAAGGAGCTGGCTTCAGAACTGGCGCGCGTTTCGCCTCGCGAGATTCTGTTCTCGGAAGGCTTGTCCGCGCACGAGGCGGTCGGGCCCATGCTCAAAGCGTGCGGCGCGGCCTTGTCGCCTTTGCCACAAAGCCGTTTCGACTCCCTTCATGGCGAGCGGGCGCTGTGCGGCCATTACGGAGTCGCCGCACTGGACGGTTTTGGAAATTTTTCCCGCGCGGAATTGTCGGGGGCGGGCGCCCTGGTCGCCTATCTGGAGCTCACCCAAAAAGGCAGGCATGCGCGGTTGGCGCGACTTCTCAAGCTGGCGCCATCGCGCTTCATGGCAATAGATGCCGCGACCCGCCGCAATCTGGAACTGACCGCCACCCTGTCGGGCGCCAGGACGGGGTCTCTGCTCGAAGGCATGGACATGACCGTCACCGCGGCGGGCGCCCGCGAATTGGCGGCCCGGCTGGCCGCGCCTTTGACCGACGTCAGGGCCATCGCGGCACGGCTCGATTCGGTTCAATGCTTCGCGCAAGCAAGCGAATTGCGGCGGCATTTGCGCCAAGCACTCCGCTCGGCGCCCGATTTGTCGCGGTCGCTGGCGCGGCTGGCGCTCGCGCGCGGCGGACCGCGCGACCTTGCCAATCTGCGCGATGCCATCAAGGCGGCGCGGGCCTTGCGCGATGGCCTCTCAGGTGCCCGGCTCCAAGGCGAAGCGGCCGATGCCGCCGCCGCGCTTGGCGATGCGCTGGCCAAAGTCTCAAGCCTTTCCCACCGGCTGGAATTGCTGCTGGTGGAGGAGCCGGCCCATTTCACCCGCGACGGCGGCTTCATAAAATCCGGGGCGCATGCGCCCCTGGACGAACTGAGGACTCTCGCGCACCAATCCCGCCGGGTTGTCGCAAGCCTGGAAAATCGCTACCGGGCCGAGGCGGGCGTGCCCCAGCTCAAGATCAAGCACAATGGCATTCTGGGTTATTTCATCGAGGTCACCCAGCAGCATGCCGACAAGCTGCTGGGAAAAGGCGACATGTTCCGCCATCGCCAGACCATGGCGGGGGCGGCGCGCTTTTCCACCGAGGAGCTGGCCAATCTTGCAAGCCGCATCGGCGAAAGCGCGCAAGCATCGCTGGCGCTGGAACGCGCGCTGTTCGACGAGGTGGTGGGGTTGGCGCTCGATCACCAGGAACTGCTTGGAAGAATTGCGGACGCGCTCGCCTTGTTCGACGTCTCGGTGGCGCTGGGCGAGCTGGCGGTCACGGCGCGCTATGTGCGACCCACGCTCGACGACAGTCTCAACTTCAAGATCGTGCGCGGCCGTCATCCCGTGGTCGAGAGGGCGCTCCAGGTTCAGACTGCGATGGGCTTCGTGGCCAATGATTGCGATCTCTCGCCGGCCGCCAAAGGCAGGTTGTGGCTGGTCACGGGGCCCAATATGGCCGGCAAATCCACCTTCCTGCGCCAGAATGCCGTGATCGCCATTCTCGCCCAGATGGGAAGCTTCGTGCCGGCGGACGCCGCTCATATCGGCATCGTGGACCGGCTGTTCTCGCGGGTGGGCGCGGGCGACGATCTGGCGGCCGGACGCTCCACCTTCATGGTGGAAATGGTGGAGACGGCAGCCATTCTGAACCAGGCGACGAGCCGCTCGCTGGTGATCCTGGATGAAATCGGCCGCGGCACCGCCACCTATGACGGGCTCGCCATCGCCTGGGCGGCGGCAGAGCATCTGCATGAGACCAACAAGTGCCGGGCCCTGTTCGCCACCCATTATCATGAGATGGTGGCGCTGGCCGAACGCCTTTCCGCCATGGCCGCGGTCACCATGAAGGTGAAGGAGTGGAACGACAACATCGTGTTTCTGCATGAGGTGACGCCGGGCGCCGCCGACCGCTCCTACGGCATCCATGTGGCGAAGCTGGCAGGCCTTCCCGATGCCGTCATCGCCCGGGCCGAAGCGGTGTTGCGGGCTTTGGAAGAAGGGCGCGAAGGCCATCAACCGCTGGCGCGAATTGACGATTTGCCGCTTTTTGGGGCGCGCGCGTCGAAGCCGAGGGCCAGCGCCATCGAGGCGGCACTGAAAGCGATCGAGCCCGACAGCCTCTCCCCCAAAGAGGCGCTTGCGATCCTCTATGACCTCAAGCGAAAGCTGACTTAGAGCAATTCCAGGAAAAGTGTGAAGCGGTTTCTCGCGCCGTTTTTGCGACAAAACAAATACTGGGAGCCGATCGCCGATTCCCTGAAACGGCGATCCGCTCTAGGATCGACGTCATGGGCGAAGCCAAAGAACGCGCGCGCAAATTCCTGGTGGTGGTGGACAAGACGGCGGAATGCCGGGTGGCGCTGCGCTACGCGGCGCGGCGCGCCCAGCATACGGGCGGACGGGTGACGCTTCTGGCGGCAGCGCCGTCGCCCGATTTCCAGCAATGGCGGGGTGTGGAAGCGATCATGGAAGACGAAGCCCACACCGAAGCGGAATCCCTGCTCGATGCCGCCGCCAAGACCATTCATGACCTGTCCGGGGTGGTGGCGGAGCTGGTGATCAAGCAGGGCCGCAAGGCCGACTGCCTGAGCGAGCTTTTGCAGGAAGACCAGGACATCTCGATCCTGATCCTGGCGGCGGGCACCGACAAGGTAGGCCCCGGTCCCCTGGTCGGTATCTTTGCCACCGGCTCTTTTGCCGTTCCGGTCACCATCGTGCCGGGAACCTTGAACGATGCGGCGATCGATGCGCTGGCCTGAGATGTTTCAGGTTTCGCTTCGCGGCCGGATCTTCCAACCGTTCGCCCAAGCGCGCGGCCTTTCGGCTTGCGCGTCGCCGCCTCAGGACCCATAAAGGTCCAATGCTCGGGAAAGTCATTGTTGCCATCGCGCTCCTCTGCGTGGTCGCGGTACTGGGCATGGGGCTTTACACCCTGTGGCTGGGCGGCAATACCGCGCGGAGCTGGTCGAACAAGCTGATGCGAATCCGGGTGCTGGCGCAATTCATCGCCATCCTGATTATCATCGCGGTCGCCTATTTCAGCGGTAATCTCACTTTTTAAGTGGCGGCCGCGCCGGCATTCGGGACAGTCGTATTGAACGGATTCCGGTTCGCTTATATGTAGGCAGCCGTCGCGCGATGGGCGCGCAACCGAGTTTTCATGGGCCGATGGACATGGCGACGACGCTCTATGACAAAATCTGGGATGCACATCTGGTGGATGAAAGGCCGGGCGAAGCCCCCATCCTCTACATCGACCGCCATTTGATCCATGAAGTGACCAGTCCCCAGGCGTTCGAAGGCTTGCGCGCGGCGGGCCGCAAAGTGCGCCGGCCCGATCTCACTTTGGCGGTGGCGGACCACAATGTTCCGACCACCGGCCGCGCGCAGGGCATCGCCGATCCACAGGCGCGCGAGCAGGTGGAGACCTTGGCCCGAAACGCCCGCGAATTCGGGGTGGAATA
>JBOHKF010000344.1:0-7993 GCA_050729015.1 Rhizomicrobium sp.
GGCGCGGCGGCCGTCGGCGGCGCTCGGCTACTGCCTCCACGCTTCTAGCCTGCCTGGAGTTGACCAGGGACGGGCGGCTCGAGTTGAGCCAGAGTGCGCCGTTCGAGGACATTTATGTGCGCGACCGCGCCGGCTCTGTGACCCATCTCGAAACTGGTACCGGAACCGGGGGCATGACATGAACCGCGTGGCAAAATTGATAGCGGCGATCGAAACCGAGATGGATGCTGCAAGCGTGCCGACAGAGAGGGAGGTTGAGGCTAGCCCGGGGGTGAATTCCGAGCATCTCAGGATGGTCGAGGCCTTGTTGTTCGCCGCCGAGGAGCCGCTGGACGAAAAGGCGCTGTCAACATCTCTTCCAGAGGGCGCGGATATACCGGCGCTGGTGGCAGCACTTCAGACCGCTTATGAAAAACGTGGCGTAAACCTTTGCTGCGTTGCTGGAAAATATCAATTCCGTACAGCGAGCGATTTGGCCTTTCTGCTCAGAAAAGAACAGCCGGAGCAAAAGCGACTGTCACGGGCAGCCATCGAAACGCTAGCCATCATCGCCTACCACCAGCCCGTGACACGCGCCGAGATCGAGGACATTCGCGGCGTAGTCATATCCAAGGGCACCATAGACACGCTGATGCAGGTGGGCTGGGTGAAGATCAGGGGCCGCAAGCGCACGCCGGGGCGGCCGGTCACCTACGGGACGACGGAGGCCTTCCTGGTCCAGTTCGGGCTCGAAAACGTCTCGCACCTCCCGGGCCTGGACGAACTCAAGGCCGCGGGCTTCCTGGAGGCGATTCCACCCTCGGGCTTTGATGTTCCCACGCCATCCGAAGACCTGGGATCGGACGAAGAGTCCTACGCAGACGAGGAAGACAATGGCCTTGCCACCGGGCCCGCCGAGGTGGACTGCGAATAGGACGGCGGCTCGGGCGGATGGACTTTCGGTTTCCGGCGCGAGAGGCCAAACGGCCCGCGCGCCCTATGGCGCTTCGGCGATCGTCTTCATCTTGGCCAGGGCGGCATTGAAACGGTCGGTACGCTGCTGGCGCACTTTGGCCTTGGCGTCATCGCTGCCCAAGGGCTCCTGATCATAGAGGAACGTATAGCTGATTTTGCTTTGGCCCCTACCATCGGGCGTGACCTGCAGGGTGCCATGATAGAGATTGCCCGGATTGAGCGGCTGGATATAGGTATAGGAGAAGGGGGTTTTGGCCACCATCAGTTCGGTCACCTGCCCGTTGTCGAGCTTGCGGGTCGAGCCAACATTGCCGTTTCCCGTCATCTCGCAGCTCGTGCCCAGCCAGTCATGGATGGCGCAGAAGCCGCCGATCCGCGACCAGGCCCTTTCCGGCGAAGCATTGACGATGGTCGAAAGAGTGAACGTGGTGTAGTCGGCAGCCAGCAGGGGCCCTGAAGCAAGCACCAGCATGGCGGCGCTCAAAAGCAGCCTTTTCATTTTCCCTCCTCAAGCTCAACCACCACAGCTTGGCCGTTTTCAAGTGCAATGGCGATAGCCCCGCGCCGCAAAGCCATGGCATCGCGTCCAAAAACCTCTGCCCGCCACCCATGGAGCGCCGCTACCCCGTCATCCTCCCCGGCTGCAAGCTTTTCGATGTCCTCGGCGTTTGCGATCAGACGGGGTGCCACATTGGCGGCTTCGGCGCGGAGTCTGAGCAACGTCTTGAGAAGGTCGATGGTCGCAGGAGATGGTTCCCTCCGGCGGCGGCTGGTGGCAGCGGGGAGGGGCTCCGGCGGGGGATGAAGGCGCCCTGCCGCAACCGCTTCCATCAGGCCTTTGCCAAGCTTCGAATTGGCAAAACCCCTGGGGATGGCGCGGATATGTTCCAGCGCCGCCTGTGTTTCGGGCGGGTGGGCGGCGAGCTCGGTCAGGGCCTCGTCCTTCACGATCCGGCCGCGGGGAATGTCGCGGGCCTGCGCCTCGCGCTCGCGCCACGCCGCCAGGGCCGCAAGCATCGCGAGAAAGCGCTTGTTGCCGGTGCGCGGTTTGAGGCGCCTCCAGGCCAGTTCGGGATCGAGCCGGTAAAGCATTGGATCCCTGAGGGCGGCGATTTCCTCCTCTACCCAAGGGGCGCGGCCGAAGCGGGTTAGCTGCGCCGACAGTTTCTCGTAGATCACCCTGAGATGGGTGACGTCGGCAAGCGCATATTCCAGTTGACGCTTCGAAAGCGGACGGCGGCTCCAATCGGTGAAACGGGCCGATTTGTCGATCTCGACATGGGCAAGTCTTCTGGCCAGCGTCTCGTAGGACGCAGCGTCGCCAAAGCCGCACACCATCGCGGCCACCTGGGTGTCGAACAGCGGATCGGGCACGGCGCCGCCTTTCAGGTAGAAAATCTCTATGTCCTGGCGTGCGGCGTGGAGCACCTTGACGATTCCGGGGTCGCGCAGAAGATCGAAAAATGGTTTGAGTTCAAGTCCGGGGCTGAGCGGGTCAATGATGCCTTCCGCGTCCGGAGTCGCCACCTGGATCAGGCAGAGACGGGGATAGTAGGTCTGGTCGCGCAGGAATTCGGTGTCCAGCGCCAGAAAGGGCGCTGTAGACAACTCGGCGGCAAAGGCTTTGAGCGCCTCGCTGGTTTCGACGATCCGCATCGGCAGCGGTGATACCGGATTCGGCTAGCCGGGCCTAATCATTCGAGAAGACCCACGGTTTTGCCGGGAAAGCCGGCGGCGTCGAAGTAGCGTTCACGTCCCACGGTCTCGAAGTCGAGCACGGTTTTGAGGCCGTCCGTCCCGGGCGCCGAGCGCAGGACCTGACGGCGGAAGGCGGGGGCGATACCCCCACGGACAGCCTCCGAAATAATGCGGCCTTTGAGCCGGCCCGTGGCACGCAGCTCAAACCCCATCAGGCGGGCCAAGGTTGGGGCGATGTCCGCATTGGAGACGGGGTCCGGATCGGCATAGCCGCTTTTGAAATCGGGACCGAGGGCCGCCATGAAGTTGCGGGTTTCGCCCCGGCTGAAGCTGCCATGATTGCCTTGGCCGGTCAGAAAGGGCGTGTCGGCAATCTCCACGGTGCATTGAACGGCATCGGGGCAGGTGGCGAAGCTGCGGAAATTCACATAGATGGCCGGCACGGGCGTGCGCGCCGATCCCATCAATCCCACGTCGCTCATGCTCAGCGCGCCGGGAAATTTGCCCAGGCGGTCGTTGGCGAAGATGCCGCTCACATAGTCCTGGCTTTCAAGAAAATGGACGATGTGCCTTGCCAAGCCTTTGGCCGTTTTCCGATCAGGCAGGTAAACGAGGTCCGAGCCGCCATTGGCAGCCACCACCACTTCCGGCTGAAGCGGGTCCTTTCCCAATATGCCGGAGCCGGCGCCAGGAAGTCTGTCGCCATGGGCGAGGTCGAGGGCCACGCCGCCGTCCCCCGGCGGTCTCAGCGGCAAGTCCAGGGCCAGCGAAAGGTCGGTCGCAAGAAAGCCGGGGCGCAGCGCGGACGTCGGAGATTGGAGATCGAGCGAGGGACTTGTCGTGCTGGCGTGACTGACGGTGGCAAAACCGTGATCGGCGGTCACGAAGATGTCGGTGGTCTTGTCGAGTCCGGACTCTTTGAGATAGGCAAGCAATTCGCCCAGCATCGTGTCGGCATCGCGGGCGCCGGCAAGCCCGGTCGGCCCATTGATGCCAGGCACAGTTTCTCCCAGGCTGTCGCGGGTGCCATGCTGGCTGGCATCCGGATCGCGCGACCAGAAGACAAGCGCGAAGGGTTTTCCGGTGCTCCGAAGATGTGGAAGGACGATGCGGGTCGTAGCCTTCATCATCCAGGCTTCCTGTTCGATGTCCGGCACGCCGATCCTGGGCGCCGAGGCCGCGGCCAGGGCTTCGCCAATCTTGGCGGTGAACCAGGCCGGAAGGCCCAGTCCGCCTTGATGGCCGGTAGCGTCGTCCACGATCAAGGTCTCGCTTCCGTCCGAAGCCGCAGTCGAGTCCTGGACTCGTGCCGGTCCTTGTTTGCCGATGATGGCCGTCTGCCAGCCATTGGCGCGGGCCGCGGCAAGGAGCGTGATTTCGCCCAGATAATTGCCGGCGAATTTCCGGTTCATCTCGGCGAGCACGGCGTCATTCTCCAGAAATCCAACCGGAGAGTCCTTCGCGCTCGCGAGTGGCATTCCCGCGTAGAGCGTGTTGCCGAAATCGCCGGTGTCGCCGATCCCATGTCCGGTGGCGATGGCCGAGGCATTGACGGTGGTCAGCGTGGGATAAAGGGAATGGCTGTTGGTGAAGTCCACGCCCTCCCTCTTGAACCGTGCCATGTTGGGCATGTTGCGAGGCTCGACGCTGCCATAACGCAGGCCGTCGGCCACGAAGAGGATCAAATTGTGGGGTGGGCCCGCACTCGCTGGCAGGGAGAGGGAAACGGACAATGCGCTCAGAAATGCGGCGGCAACGAGTTTCATGGCGATTTCCCTTGATGCAAATCGAGCTTACCGGGCCGATGGGGTAAGGAAAGCTGCCGGCTCGCCATGCGGCGCCTTGACCCGTCTCCTATAAACCGCCAAAAACCGCCATTCCGCAAAGGTTTATCATGCACCCTTATCGCACTCACACTTGCGGCCAGCTCCGCAAAACCGATGTCGGCCAAGAGGTGCGCCTGTCGGGCTGGGTCCATCGCCGCAGAGATCACGGCGGTCTGATCTTCCTGGATCTCAGGGACCATTACGGCATCACCCAATGTGTGATCGAACCCGAGAGCCGGGTGTTCGCCCTGGTGGACGCAGCGCGCTCGGAATGGGTGCTCACGCTCACCGGCAAGGTGGTGGCGCGAACTCCCGACACGATGAACAAGGACCTGCCCACGGGCGAGATCGAGCTTCGCATTGCGGACGCTTCGGTGCAGAGCAAAGCCCAGGAATTGCCGCTGCCGGTGTTTGGCGACCTTCCCTATCCCGAAGAGACGCGGCTTGCCTATCGCTTCCTCGATCTTCGCCGGGAGCGGCTTCACCGGAACATCGTGCTGCGCTCCAATATCATCCGCTCGCTGCGCAACCGCATGTACGCGGCAGGATTCAATGAATTCCAGACACCCATCCTGACCGCCTCTTCGCCGGAAGGGGCACGGGACTTTCTGGTACCCGCCCGTCGCTATCCGGGCCAGTTCTATGCACTGCCGCAGGCGCCGCAGCAATTCAAGCAACTGATTCAGGTAGCCGGGTTTGACCGCTATTTTCAGATCGCACCCTGTTTTCGCGACGAGGACGGACGCGCCGACCGCAGTCCCGGCGAATTCTATCAGCTCGATGTGGAGATGAGTTTCGTCACCCAGGACGATGTCTTTGCCACGATCGAACCGGTGCTTCAAGGCGTGTTCGAGGAGTTCGCCGGACCGGACCGGGCCGTGAACGGGGCGCCTTATCCGCGGCTCGCTTATGCCGATGCGCTGCTTCACTACGGTACCGACAAGCCGGACTTGCGCAACCCGATTTTGATCGCCGATGTCAGCAAGGTGTTTGCCCGGCCCGATGTGGCATTCAAAGCCTTCAAGGATAGGACGGTGCGGGCGATCCCGGCGCCGGGCGGCGCCGGTCGGCCCCGAAGCTTCTTCGACAAGCTCAATGAGTGGGCCCGCAGCGAAGGCGCGCCAGGCTTGGGCTACATCGTGTTCGAGGAAGAAGGCGGCGCGCTTGCCGGCAAGGGCCCAATTGCCAAATTCTTGCCGCAGGCAGCGCTCGTCGAGATGGCCGCGTGCGCCAAGGTGAAAGCCGGCGACGCCCTGTTCTTCGCCGCTGGCGAGGAGGAGGGCGCCGCAACGATTGCCGGCCTTGCCCGCAACCGTATCGGCCACGAGCTCGGTCTGGTACGCGACAACGTCTTCCGCTTCTGCTGGGTGGTGGATTATCCGATGTACGAATGGAACGAAACCGAGAAGCGCATCGACTTCTCGCACAATCCGTTTTCGATGCCGCAATATGATCGGGAGAAATTCCTGGCCTTTTCATCCACCGACCGGGAGACGATACTGGGGCTCAAAGTCTTACAGTATGACATCGTCTGCAACGGCCACGAAATGCTATCGGGCGCCATCCGCAACCGCGATCCCGATGTGATGCTCAAGGCCTTCGAGATCGCCGGCCATCCGCGCGAGGAGACCGAAGCCAAGTTCGGCGGCATGCTCAATGCCTTCCGCTTCGGCGCCCCGCCCCATGGCGGGCTGGCGGTGGGATTGGAAAGGGTGGTGATGTTGCTCGCGGCGGAGGAGAATATTCGCGAAGTCACCATGTTCCCGTTGACTCAGCAGGGCCAGGATTTGCTGATGCGTGCGCCCGGTCCCGCTTCCCGGAATCAGCTCAAGGAACTGCATCTCAAGGTGGTTTATCCGGAAAAGGCGTGACGATGACAAAATTGTGGCGGGCGGTTGACGACTATTACACCTCGGTCCTGGGCGCTTCGGATCCGGTAATGGAGGAGATACTCGCCCGGTCGCGAAAAGCCGACTTGCCCGACATTCAGGTCAGCCCCCTGCAAGGCCGCATGCTGATGCTCCTGGCCCAAGCTATGGGCGCGCGTCGCATCCTGGAGATAGGAACATTAGGCGGCTACAGCACGGTCTGGATGGCACGCGCGCTGCCCGGCGACGGCAGGCTTGTTACCCTCGAATACCAACCTTCCCACGCGCAGGTGGCGCGCGCCAATATCGCCCGCGCCGGTTTTGCATCCCAGGTCGAAGTGCGGATCGGCGCGGGCAGAGACAGCATGAGGGCACTAATCGAAGAAAAGGCACGGCCTTTCGACTTCATCTTCATCGACGCCGACAAACCGGGCTATCCCCTTTATCTGGACCTGGCCCTGAAATTGGCGAGGCCGGGAACCTTGATCCTTGCCGATAATATGGTCCGCGAAGGCAAGGTGGCCGATCCCGAGAACAAGGATGAAGGGATCCGGGCCGCGCGCGAATTCAATGAGATGCTTGCCGCCAATCCGCGTCTTGCGGCGACGGCAATACAGACCGTGGGCCAAAAAGGCCATGACGGCTTTGTGCTGGCGCGGGTGATCGGCGAGAGTTAATTCAACTTGTTGCCCAGTTCCTCGATCGCATCCGCGACGAGGCGCCCGGCGCGTTCTTCGTTCATGCGGGTGGCGATCGCCTTGCCGGCGGCAGCCACCGCCGCGTCGGCGGCGCATCCCCGAATCTCGGTCACGGCCTGAGCCTCGGCCTGGGCGATTTTTTCCTGCGCAACCTTGAGACGGCGGGCGATTTGGGCCTTGAGATCGCCCCGGGCGCTTTCGGCCAGCCTGGCTGCTTCGCTACGGGCTTCGGTCAGAATGCTTTCCGCCTCGCGCTCCGCGCCATCCGCCCGGATTCGATAGTCTGCCAGCAACTGCTCTGCTTCCTCTCTGAGACGCCGTGCTTCCGCCAGTTCGGCCGCAATGACCGCGGCGCGCGCATCCAGCATCTTGACGATGAATTTGAGACCGCCCTTCCACACCATGATGGCAATGGCCGCGGCAAAGCCGACGCCCACCCAGAATTCCGGTACCCGCAAAAACTGCATACATCAGGTCTCCCTGAGCACGCCGGCAACGTCGCCCGGTGACGGATTCTCACCGGTCAGCTTGGCGACGATGGCCGCCGCCGCTTCGGCGGCAGACTTGGCCATGTGGGATATTGCTTGGTCGCGGGTGGCTGCGATACGCACTTCGGCGTCGGCCATCGCGCGGGCGGCTTCGGCTTCGGCTTCCGCCTTGGCCTTGGCGATTTCCGCGTTGAGTTGCCGACGCGTCTCCCCGGCCAGACTTTGCGCCCGCGCCCGTGCGCCTGCGAGCGCCGTCTGGTAAGCGCCGGAGGCCGCCTCGGCCTGTCCGCGGGCCGCGTCGGCCTTGGCGATGTCGGCGTTGATCAGGGTGCGCCGGCCGGTGATCACGCCATTGATGCGCGGGCCCGCGATTCGCCACACGATCACGAAAAGCACGGCAAAGCTGATCGTCAGCCAGAAAATCTGGCTGGGGAAGGTTTCCGTCTTGAAAGGCGGAAACC
>JBOHKF010000345.1:0-1783 GCA_050729015.1 Rhizomicrobium sp.
CTGCAATTCATGGCGCCGGGGGGTATCACCCGGGCCTTCGACCTGTCGGGGGACGCAGGGTTGGTGCCGCTCGACCCCGCCTGGTACTATGCCGGCGGCCGCTTCGTGGTGATGGGTTTCAACCACATTCTGAGCGGGATCGACCACCTGCTGTTTCTGTTCTGCCTGGTCATTCCCTTCCGGCGCATCCGCCCTTTGATTCCGGTCGTCAGCGCCTTCACCATCGCCCATTCCATCACCCTGATTGGCTCGGCCTACGGCTTCGCGCCGGATGTGTTGTGGTTTCCGCCCCTGATCGAGATGCTGATCGCGGTCTCCATCGTCTACATGGCGCTCGAGAATATCGTGGTGCTGGAACCCAAGGAGCGCTGGATCATCACCTTCTTCTTCGGCCTGGTGCACGGTTTCGGCTTTTCCTTCGTGCTGCGCGACACCCTGCAATTCGCGGGCTCCCATGTCCTGCTGTCGCTGCTTTCCTTCAATGTGGGCGTGGAATTGGGACAGTTGTTCATGCTGGCGATCTTCGTGCCGGCGCTGAACCTCTTGTTCCGCAAGGTGGTGCCGCAGCGTCTGGGCACGATCATTCTCTCGGCTCTGGTGGCCCATCAGGCGTGGCATTGGATGGAAGACCGTTTCGACGCCCTGGCGCAATTTCCGATGCCCAGGATCACGCCGGAGGGGTTACTCAGCGTTCTTCATTGGGTCACCGCCCTGGCGGTGGTGGGCGCGGCCTTGTGGCTAATCTCGCTCTACGCCAAGCGCTGGGAGCGGCGCTATCAGGACCCCAGCGGCGCGGCGGCGGAATAGGTTTCAGGCGCCGCCTTTCAGGGGGACGAGCCGGCATCTTGCTGCAATCGCCGGCGCCACCACGCCAAGCACCTCATCCATCCCGGCCGCGAAGCCGAACGGCGGATTGATGATGAGGAACGCGGCGCGGTCGAGCTTTCCCCCGCGCGCCCCGATGGCGGTTTCGAGCTTGAGCGCCTTCTTCGCCTCCAACAGCGCCTCGCCCTCGAAAGCGGCCACCGGGCCTTCCGACTTGACGGGATACCAGATCAAATAGGTCCCGGTGGCAAAACGGCCGAGCGCCGAGCGGATCGCGCGGCCCAGGCTCTCGAATTCATCCGGAGCCTCGAACGGGGGATCCATCAGGATCAGCCCCCGCCGCTCCTTGGGCGGCAGAAGCGCCTTGATCCGAGCATAGCCATCGCCCTGTTCGGCGCGCGCGTTGGCAAAAGGGCGGAGCAGCTTTTTCAACGCGAGAGCCTCAAGGGGCTCCTTTTCGACTGCCACCAGCCGGTCTTGCGGTCTCAACATGCGGGCCGCAATCAGGGGCGAGCCGGGATAGGCGCCTTGGCCTTCCCTTTCGACCAGCCTCAGGTAGCGTTCGAGCAGCGCCGGCCCGCCAAGCGGGCGGATCCTGGCAATGCCGGTCCGGGCTTCGCCGGTCTTGAGCGCCTCGGTGGACGAAAGCGCATAGCGTCCGCGCCCGGCATGGCTGTCGATCACGACGAAGGCCGCGTCTTTCCTGGCGAGATGCTCGATGACCGCGACCAGGGCCAGGTGCTTTACCACATCGGCAAAATTCCCGGCGTGATAGCCGTGGCGATAGTTCATGGATCATCCGCTATGCACGCGATTGAAGTGCCTGGCGACCACCGGCAGGAACACGAGATTAAGAGCGGTGGAGCTGATCAGGCCGCCCAAGACGGCGATCGCCATGGGGCCGCTGATCTCCTGGCCCGGTTTGGCGGCTTCCCAGGCGAGCGGCAGCAATCCAAGG
>JBOHKF010000346.1:0-3321 GCA_050729015.1 Rhizomicrobium sp.
GCGCAAATTCCTGCCCGGCTATGTGCTGCTCCACGCCAAGCTCACGGACGAGATCTATCATCTGGTGAAGAACATTCCCAAGGTGACGGGCTTTCTGGGCCAGAACAACAAGCCCATGCCGTTGCGCCAAGGCGAAGTGGACCGCATCCTTAACCAGGTGACGGAAGGCGCGGAGCACCCCAAATCCACCATCACCTTCGAAATCGGCGAGCAGGTCCGGGTCGCCGACGGACCCTTCACCTCCTTCACCGGCACGGTTGAGGACGTGGACGAGGATCGCTCGCGACTCAAGGTAGCGGTTTCGATCTTCGGTCGTGCCACCCCGGTCGAACTGGAATACACGCAGGTGGAAAAGGTTTGAGAGCAAACCGACGGCCCCGGCTGCGACCGGTGGCCGTGAGTTAGGAAGACGTCGTTGCGAAGGAATTTCTTGGAAGCCGAACTCCGGCAACAGGGACCATAGACATGGCAAAGAAAGTCATCGGTTACATCAAATTGCAGGTGCCTGCGGGCTCCGCCAACCCCTCGCCGCCCATCGGACCGGCGTTGGGCCAGCGCGGTCTCAATATCATGGAGTTTTGCAAAGCGTTCAACGCCAAGACGCAGGATCAGGAAAAGGCCATGCCGATCCCCGTGACGATCACGGTGTTTTCGGACAAGAGCTTCACCTTCGCGATGAAATCTGCGCCCGCCTCCTATTATCTCAAGAAGGCCGCCAAGATTCAGTCTGGATCCAAGACCCCGGGGGTCGCCCCGGCGGGAAGTGTCACGCGTGCTCAAGTCCGCCAGATTGCCGAGGCCAAGTTGAAAGATCTCAATGCCCATGACATCGAGAATGCGATGTTCCTGATTGAGGGATCGGCGCGTTCCATGGGCATCACGGTGAGGGATTGATTATGACGAAGCTCCCCAAGCGCACCCGGAAAGCCAGGGAGGGCCTGGATCGCAACCAGAGCTTTAGCGTCGAAGAGGCGGTAAGGCTGGTGAAAGCCCGCGCCACCGCCAAATTCGACGAGACCATCGAGCTGTCCCTCAATCTGGGCGTCGATCCCCGTCATGCCGACCAGATGGTGCGTGGCGTGGTCGCGCTTCCCTCGGGCACCGGGCGGCGGTTGCGCGTCGCGGTTTTTGCCAAGGGCGCCAAAGCCGAAGAAGCGCACCGGGCGGGCGCGGATCTGGTGGGGGCGGAAGATCTGGCCCAAGAGGTGAGCAAGGGGGTGATCAATTTCGATCGCTGCATCGCCACCCCGGACATGATGGGTGTCGTAGGAAGATTGGGAAAGGTGCTTGGTCCCCGCAACCTGATGCCTAATCCCAAGGTGGGAACGGTGACCATGGACGTCACGCAGGCGGTGAAGGATGCCAAGGGCGGTGCGGTCGAATACCGGGTGGAAAAGGCAGGCATCGTCCAGGCCGGGGTGGGCAAGGCGAGCTTCAGCGAAGAGGCCATCCTGGTCAACGTCAAGGCGTTCATTGACAGCGTGCTAAAGGCCAAGCCGTCGGGTGCCAAGGGCCACTACATGAAGAAGATTTCCATTTCATCCACCATGGGGCCGGGTGTGAAAATCTCGCTCTCGTCGGTGGGCGCAGGAGGCGCAGGATAACAGATTCCTCGCCTCGAGGCGGCAGCCAAAGGGGCGAGATTCATCTCGGCGGACGATCGCCGGGGCTGTCCGAGACTGCTGGAGCGGCGAACCCTTTTGGCGAAGACGCTTAAAAATTATCCAGCACAGACAGGGAATGAACCGGATTTGAAGGCGACTTCGAAAAATTCGGGTTTGGACCCTGGGGCAGAATTCGGCAACAGGGCGGATTCGCGGATCGTCACGGGAATTCGAAAATTGGCCCTAACCGGCCAGTGAGAAGGAGAAAGCAAAGTGGAAAAAACCAGGAAAGCGGCAGTCGTGACGGACCTCAACGGGGTTTTTGCGAAGGCCGGCTCCGTGGTGGTCACCCACTATTCCGGCTTGACGGTGGCCCAGATGTCCGACCTCCGCTCGCGCATGCGCGCGTCCGGGGCGTCGTTCCGCGTGGCCAAGAACCGTCTGGCGGTGCGCGCTCTCAAAGGCACGGCCATCGAGGGCATCGTTCATCTTTTCAAGGGACCCACCGGCGTTGCGGTGAGCGACGATCCGGTCTCGGCCTCGAAGGTGGCGGTGGCTTATGCCCGAGACAACGAAAAGCTGGTGATCCTGGGCGGCGTGGTGGGAACGACGCAATTGGATGTGCGTGGCGTCAAGGCGCTCGCCAGCCTTCCGTCGCTCAATGAGCTGAGAAGCAGGATCGTGGGCCTGATATCGGCGCCCGCGACCAAAATTGCCGGCGTGGTTCAGGCACCGGCCAGCCAGCTTGCCCGCGTGATTGGCGCTTACTCCAAGAAAGAGGCCGCATAAGCGACCGCCTTTGTCAACCAAACCCGAAACTTAAGGAACCTGAAGACATGTCGAAGATTGAGAAGATTGCCGAGGACCTTTCGTCCCTGACCGTGCTGGAAGCGGCCGACCTTGCCAAGCTGCTGGAAGAGAAATGGGGGGTTTCCGCGGCAGCCCCGGTGGCCGCCGCCGCTCCGGCCGCGGGGGGCGCCGCCGCTCCGGCCGCGGAACAGACCGAATTCACCGTGGTTCTGGTCGGTGCCGGCGACAAGAAGATCAATGTGATTAAGGAAGTACGCGCCATCACCGGCCTCGGCCTCAAGGAAGCCAAGGACCTGGTCGAGGGCGCGCCCAAGGAAGTGAAGGCCGATGTTTCCAAGGACGAGGCCAACAAGATCAAGAAGCAGCTTGAGGACGCCGGCGCAAAGGTCGAGCTCAAGTAGGGAGGCGAGGCCAGCGGGTTGAATAACCGGGCTGCCGTGCATATTTCACTTGTTCGCCCCCCTCTGACGATTCGCCCGTCGGAGGGGCTGGCGGCTTTCGCCATTGGTGCCAGAAATTTGGTTCCCGCCCATCGCAAGGCAAGCAAAGAACGGCTTCTCCGCCGTAAAGGATCCTGACGCATGACTCTTTCCTTCACCGGACGCAAAAGGTTGCGCAAGAATTTCGGCAAGATTTCCGAAATCGCGCACATGCCGAACCTGATCGAGGTTCAGCGTACTTCCTACGATCAGTTCCTGCAGCTTGTGAAACCGGGCGGCGGCCGGGTGGACGAAGGGCTGGAGGCGGTGTTCCGCCAGGTCTTTCCCATCAAAGACTTCAGCGAAACCGCGCTTCTGGAATATGTGGACTATCATTTCGAGGATCCGAAATACGACGTCGAGGAGTGCCAGCAGCGTTCCATGACCTATGCGGCGCCGCTCAAAGTGACCCTTCGGCTGATCGTGTT
>JBOHKF010000347.1:0-2977 GCA_050729015.1 Rhizomicrobium sp.
GCGCAATTCCGCACCTTTCGCTCCGCCTACGGAAGATCAGTCCCCGCAAATCAGCCCCGACTCCATGACTGGCGTCATCAACCACATGTAGTGGTCGGCTCGCCTTGACAAACCGCTAAATGTATGAGAACAAACGCAGATATCTTTGCTGTTAGTGATTCGGCCACGCTTTGTTCGTGGCTCGTTCCGATTTGTCGTCGGCTATCCACAGCAGCCAAACCAAGCCCTTGATCTTACAAAGCACTTTCCGCATCACCCGCCTCATCCCATAGTGAGCCATGACCCCACACTCCGCCCCCTCCCGGGTGAGCGCAATTCTGGGCCCAACCAACACCGGCAAAACTTTTTTCGCTATCGAACGGATGCTGGCGCATCGCTCCGGCATGATCGGGCTGCCGCTCAGGCTGCTTGCGCGAGAGGTCTATGACCGCATCGTTCGCCTCAAAGGCATTGGCGAAGTCTCCCTGATCACCGGCGAGGAGAAAATCCTGCCCAGGACGGCGCGCTTCCACGTCTGTACGGTCGAAGCGATGCCGTGGGAAATTGGGGTCGCTTGCCTTGTGGTGGATGAAATCCAGCTTGCGGCCGATCCCGAGCGGGGCCACATTTTCACCGACCGGCTGCTGCGCGCCCGCGGGCAGGAAGAAACCTTGTTGCTGGGCTCGGAGACCATGCGGGCCGCGATCCGGCGTTTCATTCCCGGGGCCTGGTTCATAACCCGACCCCGGTTATCCGATCTGGCCTACACGGGAGCCAAGAAACTCACCCGCCTGCCGCGGCGGTCGGCGGTCGTGGGCTTCAGCGCCGAGGCCGTCTATGGCCTGGCCGAAACCGTGCGGCGCCAACGGGGCGGGGCCGCGGTGGTGCTGGGCGCGCTTTCCCCACGCACCCGCAATGCACAAGTGGCGCTCTACCAGTCTGGCGACGTGGATTTTCTGGTCGCAACCGACGCCATCGGCATGGGCCTCAACATGGACCTGGATCATGTGGCCTTCGCAGGAGCGGAGAAATTCGATGGTCTAGGCTTCCGCCCCCTGGCGCCTATGGAAACCGGCCAGATCGCCGGCCGCGCCGGCCGCTACATGAATGACGGCACTTTCGGCGTGACAGATGAATGCGAGCCTTTCCACGAAGAACTGGTGGGCCGTATCGAAGCCCATCGCTATGACGCGATAAGACTGCTCCAATGGCGCAATTCGGATTTGGATTTCCGCTCCTTGCCCGCCTTGATCGGAAGCCTGGATTTGGCTCCGCCGGAGCACGGGCTGGTCCGGGCGCGGCCGGCGTCCGATGCCATCGCGCTCCGTCATCTTGCCGGCGATCCCGAGGTTGAGGCTCTGGCCAAGTCGGCCGAGGCGGTGAAAATGCTTTGGAACGCCTGCCAGCTTCCCGACTTCCGCAAATTGTCCGCCGATGATCATGCGCGGTTGGTGCGCACATTCTACCTCTTCCTGGCAAAAAGGGGACACGTGCCCGACGATTGGCTGGGCCGGCAGATCGCCCGGCTGAACATCGCGGAAGGCGATGTGGCCACTCTTTCCGGCCGACTCGCACAGATCCGGACCTTCACCTACGCCGCGCACCGCCCCGGCTGGACCAAGGATGGCAGTTATTGGCAAGGCGAAACGCGCAACGTCGAAGACCGGCTTTCGGACGCGTTGCACGAACGGCTCACCCAACGTTTCATTGACCGCCGGACTTCCATCTTGATGCGGCATTTGAGCGACGGCGACATCCTTGCTGTCACGCTCGGCGAAGATGGCGGAGTCCTGATCGCCGGAGAAGCGATCGGCCGGTTGGATGGTTTCCGCTTCACACCCGATCCGCCGGGCGACAGCGACCGCCGCAGCCCCTTGCATGCCCGCATGATGCGCACGGCCGCCACGCGGGCGCTGGAAAGTGAATTCGTTGGGCGCGCGCGGGCTTTGTCGGAGGCACCGGCGAGTGCGATCACCCTCGGCGAGCATGGCAAACTGTGGTGGGATGGGGCGATTGTGGGCCAGCTCGGGAGGGGGCGCTCGCCGCTTGCGCCCCAGATCGCCCTCCTCGCCGACGAATTGCTAAAAGGACCTTCCAGGGTCCAGGTTCAAACTCGGCTCGATCATTGGATCGCGCATCATCTGGAAAGCCGCCTTGAACCCCTCATGGCGCTGAAGCGCGCGGCAGCCGCCCGCCCCGGAACGGAGACTGCACTACCGGCCCAGGCCCGAGGGCTGGCCCATCGTCTGACCGAGAGTTTCGGGGCATTGGATCGGGACAGCCTCGAACTGCCATCCAAGCTCGGCCCCTGCCTGCGGGCGCTAAAGCCTTTCGGGGTCCGGGCCGGACGGCGCACCATCTATATTCCCCGGCTGCTCAAGCCCGAGGCGGCGGCGGTGCTCGCCCTTCTCTGGAGTGTCTGGAGCCGGCAGACGCAGTTGACGGGTCCGCCCCGCCCAGGTCTCACTTCTTTCCCCCATGGAAATGCCGCGAAAGGCTATCTCCGCGCCGCCGGCTTTGCCGTCATGGGCGAGCGCGCCATTCGTTTCGACGTGCTGGAGCGCCTGGAAGACGCGTTGGAGACGGCCGCTGTCGCCGGCGCCGCTGCCAAAACGGTGTTGCCAAAACTCGTATCGTTTTTGGGCACCGGCAATCTCGTCGCAAGTCGTGTGCTGAAGGCCTTGGGCTGGCGGCTGGGCGAGGTGGCGGATGCGCCGCAAGTCTGGCGCAAGACACAAGTCTGGCGCAAGACAAAGGCAAGGCGCAAGCCGCGCCGGAACCATATTGCACAAAGCCACTCGCCTTTTGCCGGCCTGAGGGACATCTTTGCCAAGTGACGCGGGTGCGCGAGGTGGTCTTATGACCACCACCCGGATAGACAAGTGGCTTTTCCATGCGCGCTTCTATCGCACGCGAGCCAAGGCCCGGGCGGCCGCCAGCGCAGGCAAAGTCCGGCTTAATGGCGTCCGGGTGGAGAAACCGGCGCAAAGCATCAGAC
>JBOHKF010000348.1:0-3994 GCA_050729015.1 Rhizomicrobium sp.
GATCAGGCTGGTGAGAGCCCGCGTGTCGACGCCCGCAACACCCGGGATGTTGTGCTTCTTGAGCCAGCGGTCGAGGGCAGCCAGGCTTCGGTAATTGGAAGGGTGCTCCGCGTCGGCGCGCACGATCACACCGCGAACCATCGGCGTCGGCGCCTCGATATCTTCGCTATTGGTGCCGACGATTCCGATATGGGGAAACGTGAAGGCGATGATCTGGCCCGCATAGGAAGGATCGGAGAGAATCTCCTGATAGCCGGTCATGGCGGTGTTGAAGCAGACTTCGCCCACCGCCGCTTGAGAAGCGCCAAAGCCCGCCCCGGCGAAGAAGGTACCGTCTGCCAACATCACGCCTCCGCCGCCGAGCGGAAACGGGGCGGCTGGGTCTGACATCGGGAGGCGTCCTTGGATTTCCCGGAAAATAGGGATGACGGAGGTTCCGGTCAACAACGCGTAGTGCGACAATCGCCATGGTTTTTCAATATGTTGTGATGGAACAGCGATTCGCATAGGGTGCCCGCGAAGACGCCGGAAGACGCCGAAAGAAAACCCATGCTGCGCCAGACGCTCCAGAACGCCATGAAGGATGCGCTCAAAGCCAGGGACGCAAGGCGTCTTTCCACGTTGCGGCTGGTGCTGGCCGCGCTCAAGGACCGCGACATCGCCCAGCGCACGCAAACCAGCCGGGAGCTTTCCGGCGACGATGATATCCTTTCCCTGCTGGCCAAAATGATCAAGCAGCGTGAAGAGTCGGTTGCTGCTTATGACGCCGGCAAAAGGCCAGAGCTTGCGCAAGGAGAGCGCGAGGAGATCGCCATCATCCGCTCCTTCATGCCCCCCCAGATGGACGAAGCTGCGATCAAGGAGGCGGCGCAGAAGACGATTTGCGAACTCGATGCCGGCGGGATCAAGGACATGGGCAAGGTGATGGCGGCGATGAAGGAACGCTACGCCGGCCAGATGGACTTCGGCCGCGCTTCCGCCTTGGTCAAGGAAAAACTGTCCGCGCCCCGCTGAAGGGAGTCATGCACAGGCGCCTTTGGCGCGGGCGGGCGATTCCCGCCGCGTTTACCCGGGCTTTGCATTAAGCTTCACGCATGCGTTACGGCGATGCGTTGCTGGATGAGATCCGACGGCGGACCGATCTGGTCCAGTTGGTGGGCCGCCGCGTCAAGCTGGTCCGCAAAGGGCGGGTGTTGTGGGGTTGCTGTCCCTTTCATGCGGAGAAATCCCCGAGCTTCAAGGTCGAAAACGAACGGCAAGCCTATAAATGCTTCGGCTGCGGGGCCGGTGGCGATGCCTTCAAGTGGCTGATCGAGACCGAAGGCCTGTCGTTTCCCGAAGCGGTGGAGACGCTGGCGGCGCAAACCGGTGTGGAATTGCCCAAATGGTCGCCGGACGAGGAAGCCCGCGCCGCCAAGCGGAAATCCCTGCATGAGATCGTGGAGTTGGCGGCGCAATTTTACGAGGGGCAGTTGCGAAATGCCGCCGGCGCGGGCGCTCGCCGCTATCTCGAAAGCCGCGGCCTGGACCTCGGGGCGGTCCAGCCGTTCCGCTTGGGCTTGGCGCCCCCTTCGGGTCATGCGCTGGTCGAGTTCCTCGGACGCCGGAATGTCAGCCGGGAAGACATGCTGGCCACCGGTCTGGCGCGGGCCGGCGAAGGGCTCAAGGATTTCTTCTTCAACCGGGTAATGTTTCCCATCGGCGACGGGCGCGGCCGGATCATCGCCTTTGGCGCGCGCGCCCTCGAACCCGACGCCAAGCCGAAATACATCAACAGCGGCGAGACCCCGCTCTTCGTCAAAGGCAGCAGTCTCTACAATTTCGCCACCGCCCGTGCCGCCGCCATCAAAGCGGGGACCGTCATCGTTGTCGAAGGCTATATGGACGTGATCGCGCTGGTGCGGGCAGGCTTTCTCCACGCCGTGGCGCCGCTCGGCACCGCCCTTACCCAGGAGCAGCTTCAGCTTTTATGGCGCATCGCGCCCGAGCCCATTCTCGCCTTCGACGGCGATGGGGCGGGCGTCAAGGCCGCCCACCGCGCGGCCCATCTGGCGCTTGGGTCTCTCAAGGCGGGCCACTCTTTGCGGTTTGCCTTCATGGTCTCCGGCGAGGATCCGGACTCCCTGCTTGCGCGCAACGGAAAGGGCGCGATGACCGCGATATTGGATGCGGCCCTGCCCCTGTCGGAAGTCCTTTGGCGCGGCGAAACCGAAGGCCGCAATTTCACGACGCCCGAGCGCCGGGCCGGGCTTGAGACGAGGCTGGCCGCGCTGGTGTCCGAGATAGGCGATGCCAAGGTGGCCGATTATTATCGCCGCCATTTCGAGCAAAAAATCTTCGACAGCTTCCGACGCCGGAGCGCCGCACCGGGCCGTGCCGGCGCCACTCGCGAAGCCAAGGCGACAAGATTTCAGCCCCGGAGCGGGACCGCCGAAGCGGTCTCTTCGGCGGTAAAGGCGAGCTTTCTTGCTCGTGGCAGCAGGGCCGGGCAGGGCCGCGATGCCGCTCTTGCCCGCAAAGAGTTGGAAGTGGCGCAATTGTTGCTGGCGCGCCCCGGTCTTGCGCTTTGCCATGCCGAGCGGCTGGCGGAACTCTCTTTTCGCGACCCCTCGCTTGACAGGCTGAGGCACGAACTTCTAAACCTCGCCGCCGCCGGCTCCAGCCTTGAAAGAGCGCCGGTTTTAACCCATTTGGAACGTCAGGGAATGGCCGAAACACTGGCGCGGTTGGGCGCCGGTTCCAAGCCCGGCGCGACAACGCCGGAATCCATGCCGGAGGACGACACTGAAGCCCGTTTCTTGCGCGCCGCTGCGGATGTCCGCGCCATGGCGCAATGGGAGCCCGAGCGAGAACGCGCCTTTCAGCGCTTTGCCGCCGAGGGCAGTGAGGAATCCTGGCAGGAAGCAAGCCGGTTTTTGCGATTTCCCCGCGAATGAGACGACCCTCTTGACGATGGAAAGGCCCAAGCGGGCATAGGACGGAAAGTGGCGAGCAAATCCGGCGTGAACAGGAAATCAGCCAAACCGGCGGCAAAGCCGGCAAGGAAGGCTGCCGCCAGGCCGGCGGCTGCCAAGCCTGCGCCCGTCAAGAAGTCCGCGCTCAAGCCCCATCCCAAGCCCGGCAAGTCTGCGGTCAAGCCTCCCGGCAAGCCAAAAAATCTTGCCAGGCACGCGAGGCAGGACGCCAAGCCCGCCAAAGTCAAGGCGCCCCGGCCCGAACCGCCGAAGGTCAAAAAGCCCATGAGCGCCAAGGCGGGCGCGCTAGCCAAGGCCGCGACCAGACTGGCGAAGCCCATGTCCCCGCTCGTCCTCAAGCCGCAAGCGAAGATCTTGCCCAAAAAGCCCGGCGAGGGCGACAACCCGGGCGACGCCGACAGTCCCCTTCTCGATATGTCCGATGTCGGCGTGCGAAAGATGATCGCGCGCGCCAAGCAGCGGGGCTACGTCACCTATGACGAACTCAACAAGGTGCTGCCCTCCGACAAGACATCCTCCGAGCAGATCGAAGACACCATGGCGATGCTCAACGAAATGGGCATCAACGTCACCGAGAGCGAAGAGCAGGAAGAAGCCGAGGGCGAGCAGGCGCCAGAGGCGGGGCGCGAGGTGGCCGTCGCCGAGAAGGCGGCAGAAACCTACGACCGCACCGATGATCCCGTGCGCATGTACTTGCGCGAGATGGGCACGGTGGAATTGCTCAGCCGCGAAGGCGAAATCGCCATCGCCAAGCGCATCGAGGCGGGCCGCGAGTTGATGATCGGCGCCTTGTGTGAAAGCCCGCTCACCTTCGAGGCGCTCACCGTGTGGCGTGATGAGCTGAACGAAGGGAAGGTTCTGCTTCGCGACATCATCGATCTCGAAGCCATGTATGGCGCCGGTCCCGATGGCTCGCCCGCGCCGGTGCCTCCACCGGTCGGTCCCGACGGCAAACCCTTGAACGGCGGCGGCGTGGCGCCGGGCGTACCCGAATTCAAGGCCCCTGAATTCAAGAAGCC
>JBOHKF010000349.1:0-2298 GCA_050729015.1 Rhizomicrobium sp.
GGGAGGAAGTGCGGCCAATCTCTTGCGTGCCAAGAGCGCCGGCAAAGGGCATTTGAGGCCGCGGAGGTCGAGTTCTTCTTCCACCGTTCAGCCTTGCGCAAGACCCAACCTTGCGCAAGACCCGATCTTGCGCGAGACCCGATCTTGCGCGTGACCAAGTGCCCGGCACAAGTTAAGCCATGCGAGACCTTTGGGAAAACGCATGAGTCCGGCCGCCATGCTCCGGCGCGAAGCCATCTATCTCGGCCATATCGTCCGCACCCTGGTGCTTCTGGCGGCGATCAAGCCCGAAAGCCGCCGCACCATCGTGGATATCGTCGAGGCCCAGGCGCGGCGGACGCCGGAGGCTCCCGCCATCCATTACCTCGACCAGGTGATGAGCTATCGGGCGCTGGACGAGCGAGCCGATGCTTATGGGCATTGGGCAATCGCTCAAGGACTGAGGCGCGGCGACTGCGTGGCGCTGCTGATGGAGAACCGCCCCGACTTTCTCTGCTGCTGGCTGGGGCTGCTCAAGGCGGGCCTCTGCATTGCCCTCATCAACACCAACCAGCGCGGCCAGGCGCTTGCGCACTCCATCGAGGTTTCGGGGGCTCGCCATGTCGTCGCCGGCGCCGAGCTTGCTGCGGCCATCGCCGAAGCGGAAGGCTTCTTCGCCGCGCCCATGTCCCAATGGGTGCAAGGAGGAAACCACCCCGGAATGGGCGACCTCGACCTTGCGCTCGGGCATACGCCAAAAAAACCGGTCGGACCCACTCCCCGGCAGGAGGTGCGCGCCCGCGACCGCGCCTTCTTCATTTACACCTCGGGAACCACCGGCCTGCCCAAGGCAGCCCATTTCAGTCATATGCGCATGCTCTTCATGATGTCGGGGTTCGTGGGCGGACTTGTGCCAAGGCCCTCCGATCGCATCTACAATCCCCTGCCGCTTTATCACGCGACCGGCGGAGTGTGCGCGGTGGGCCTGGCTTTCATGAGCGGTGCGGCGGTGATCCTCAAGCGGAAATTCTCAGTGGGAGAATTTTGGAGCGACATCCATAAATACGACGCGACCATGTTTGCCTATATCGGCGAACTGTGCCGTTGGCTATTGAATGCGCCGCCCCTGGCGCATGAGCGCGGCCATCATGTCCGCGCCATCACGGGCAACGGACTCAGGCCGGAAATTTGGCGGCGGTTTCAGACCCGCTTCGCCATCCCCCGCATCGTGGAATTTTATGGCGCCACCGAGGGTAATGTGGCGATGCTGAATTATGACGGCACCGTGGGATCGGTGGGGCGGGTGCCCGGCTATATCGAGTGGCTGCTGCCGGCGCGGGTCGTTCGCTTCGATGTGGAGCGCGAGGCGCCGGTCAGGGGAAAAGACGGACTCTGCATCGCGTGCGGACCGGAGGAGGCCGGCGAAGCGGTGGGGCGCATTTCACCGCGCGCCGGGCGCAATTTCGAGGGCTATACCAAGACGTCGGACACGGAAAAAAAAGTGTTGCGCGACGTCTTTGCCAAGGGCGATGCCTGGTTCAGGACAGGCGACCTGATGCGCCGCGACGCCCATGGCTATTTCTACTTCGTGGATCGCATTGGCGACACTTTCCGCTGGAAAGGCGAGAATGTGGCTACCAGCGAAGTGGCAGAAGCGCTGTCGGCCATTCCCGGAATCCGCGAAGTGAATGTCTATGGCGTGGGCATGCAAGGCGCGGATGGCCGCGCGGGCATGGCGGCCCTGGTGGTGGACGGGTCATTCGACATCAAGGCCCTGGGCCCGCGCCTTGAGGCGCATCTGGCACCCTATGCGCGACCGGTCTTCATCCGCCTCAAGCCCGAGATCGTGGTCACCGGCACCTTCAAGCAGCGCAAGCTGGAACTGGTGCGCGACGGATTCGATCCCCGCACGATCACCGATCCTCTTTACTGGCTCAATCCTTCAACCCGCCATTATGAAAAGCTGGACCTGGGCCATTATGACGATATCGCACAAGGCCGGGTGAAGCTTTAGAACCGATCACCATTTCATAGAATGGGTGATCCGCTCTACGTATTTCTTTTGTCGCAATTCCCGACGGAAAACCGCGTCACATCTTTCCGGGAATGGCTTTTAGAGGAAATCCCGAGCCAAGGCGCTTTTGGCTTCATCGTCCAAGACCGCCATATGGCCGTATTTTCCATGGTCGAACCCGATGACCACGTGGTCCTTGGTGAACCGGGCGATCTGGTCGGCGTCGAGCCTGAAACGCAGCCAATGGACCGATGAGGTCTTGCCGTCCGCGGTGGTGCGGTCTTGATAGTCGGTCGGTGTGGCCC
>JBOHKF010000350.1:0-2946 GCA_050729015.1 Rhizomicrobium sp.
ACGCTGCATACCTTGCGCCAGCAGATGCCGCGCGACGCCGGCCGGCCGAATCTGGCGCTGGCGGACTTCATCGCGCCTTCCGGCATCGCCGATTATATCGGCGGCTTCGTGGTCACTGCCGGGGTGGGCGAGGAATCGCATATCAAGGCCTTCGAAGCAGCCAAAGACGATTATTCCGCAATTCTGCTCAGGGCCCTGTCCGACCGCTTGGCGGAGGCCTTCGCCGAGCGCCTGCACGAAAAGGTGCGCAAGGAATATTGGGGCTACGCGCAGGGCGAGCAATTCACCAATAACGAGCTGATCGCGGAAAAATATCGCGGCATCCGCCCGGCCCCCGGCTATCCCGCCCAGCCCGAACACAGCGAAAAGGCTCCGTTGTTCAAGCTGCTCGACGCCGAGCACAAGATCGGAGTCAAGCTCACCGAGAGTTACGCCATGTGGCCCGGATCGTCGGTGTCGGGGTTCTATTACGCCCACCCCGAAAGCCGCTATTTCGGAATCGGCAAGATCGAGCGCGATCAGGTGGAAGATTACGCCCGCCGCAAGGAATGGAGCCTCAAGGAAGCCGAGCGGTGGCTGCGGCCGCAGTTGAATTACGATCCCGCGCCGTGAACGCGACTTAGAGGTGAAATTCCTCGCCTGCCTCAACGGGTTTGGGCTAAACAGCGGCGATGTCGGTCTGGGGCAAAGTCAGCGGCGGCGCCGCGGGTCTGCTGGTCGGCGGCCCGGTGGGCGCGCTGGTCGGCGCCGTGGCGGGGCATTTCCTGTTCGACCGCGCGTCCGATCCGGCGCTGGTCTTCACCATCGCCATCATTGCGCTGGCCGCAAAAATGGCGGGCGCCGATGGCTCCGCCACCGAGAAGGAATTTGAGATTTTTCGCCGCGTGTTCGGCGTGCCCCAGGAGGAGGAAGCCAATGTTCGGCGCATCTTCAATCTGGCACGCCAGGACGTGGCCGGCTATGAAACCTACGCCGGCCAGATTGCCCGGCTTTTCATGAACAACCCGGCGATGCTCGAAGACATTCTCGATGGCTTGTTCGAAATCGCCAAGAGCGACGGGGTGCTGCATCCTGCAGAAAGCATCTTCCTGGAACGGGTGGCGGAAATTTTCGGCTTCGCGCCCAATGAATTTCGCCGCATCCGCGCCAGCCATTTCGCGCCGGCATTAACCGATCCCTATGTGATTCTGGGTCTCGCCTATGATGCCGGGGAAGAGGAGATCCGCCGGACTTATCGCCGGCTGGTGCGAGAGAATCATCCCGACAGCCTGATGGCCCGCGGCGTGCCCGAGGAATTCGTGAAGCTCGCCAATGACAAGCTGGCCGCCATCAATTCCGCCTATGAGAAAATCTGCGCCGAGCGGGGGCTGCGGTGAACCGTGTCGAGCGGCCGTCGCCCAATCGCGATTCGCGGGGAAAAACCGCGATCGACGCGCTGGTGCTGCATTATACCGGCATGGAAAGCGCGGAAGCGGCCTTGTCGCGCCTTTGCGATCCCCAGGCCCGTGTCTCCGCCCATTATGTCATCGCCGAAGATGGCGGGCTCTATCGCCTGGTTGCGGAAAGAAAACGGGCTTGGCACGCGGGCGTTTCCTTCTGGGACGGCGCGCGAGACATCAATGCCTGCTCGATTGGCGTCGAACTCGTCAACCCCGGTCATGAACTCGGCTACCGTCCATTCCCGGAACCGCAGATCGAGTCTCTCATCACCTTGGCCCGGGACCTTCTTGCCCGCCATCCTATTCGCCCGTGGCGGATCCTGGGCCACAGCGACGTGGCGCCGTCGCGCAAGACCGATCCGGGAGAATTGTTTCCTTGGGAAAGGCTGGCTCGCGAAGGTATCGGCCTGTGGCCGGAGGAGGCGGAAGATCCGGGCGAGAGGGTCGCCGCTGAACTCCTGACGCACCTGGGCTACGATCCCGATGCGGTACCCGAGAAGCGTGTTGCCGCCTTTCAGCGGCATTTTCGTCCCGCCCGCGTGGACGGCGTGGCCGACGGCCAAACGCGCCGGCTGCTGAAGGGCCTGGTCACGCTTTTCGATGCAGCACAAAGGAGACGGATGTGAAAACCGTGGGACTCTTGGCAGGCATGAGTTGGGAATCCTCATCGGTCTATTACCAACTCATCAATCGCGGCGTTCAGAGCCGCCTCGGCGGCGTCCATTCCGCGAAGATTCTGATGCACTCCTTCGATTTCGGCGAAATCTCCCTGCTGCAGCAGTCGGCGCGCTGGCGGGAGGCGGCAGAGCTTCTGGGCGCCGTCGGCCAACGCCTTGCCAAAGGCGGCGCGGATTTTCTCGCCATCTGCTGCAACACCATGCATCTGATGGCCGAGGAGGTAGAAGCCGCGGCGGGCATTCCCCTTCTGCATATCGCCGACCCCTTGGGGCGGGAGGCGCGCGGCCGGGGCCTGGCATGCCTGGGACTGATCGGCACGCGTTTCACCATGGACGAACCTCGCATTATCGCCGGGCGTCTCAACGAGAAGTTCGGCCTGGACGTGCGGACGCCAGACCTCAAGGGACGGGAGACCATAGATCGCATCATCCAGTCCGAGTTGGTCAAAGGGGTGATCCGCGAGGAATCCCGCGCCCGCTACCGGGCGGTGATGGCCGACCTCGCAGGGCGGGGCTGCCAGGCGATCGTGCTGGGCTGCACCGAGATTCCGCTGCTGGTGAGCGATGCCGACGCCCCGGTGCCGCTGTTCGACACCATGCGGCTCCATGCGGCGGCGATCGTGGATTTTGCCTTGGGCTAAAGCGGGTCGCCGTTTCACAGGATTGGCGATCCGCTCTCAGCATTTGTTTTGTTGCAATTTCGAACCGAGAGCCGCTTCACACTTTTCCTGGAATTGCCATAAAGGACCACTATAATAAGACCGTCAGACGGCCGGATGACCGCGCCGTGCCGCAAAGGTGCGTCGAGGAAAGTCCGGGCTCCATGGAAA
>JBOHKF010000351.1:0-2621 GCA_050729015.1 Rhizomicrobium sp.
GCAAGGAGGTGGCGGCGCGGCTGATCCACGCCCGCTCCCGGCGGGCGGCCAACGCCTTTGTCGCCATCAATTGCGCCACCATGGCGCCCAACCGGATCGAGGCGGAACTGTTCGGCATCGAGCAGGAGAGCGGCCTCAAAACCGGGCTGTTCGAGCTCGCCCACAATGGCACGCTTTATCTCGATGAAGTGGCGGACATGCCGCTTGAGACGCAAGGCAAGATCCTGCGCGTGCTGATCGACCAGACATTCACCAGATTGGGGGGGGCGACCCGGGTGCAGGTTGACGCGCGGGTGGTTTGCTCCACCACCCGTGATCTCAGAGCCGAAACCGAGGCCGGCCGGTTCCGCGAGGATCTGTATCATCGCCTCAACGTGGTGCCGGTCAAAATCCCCTCGCTTGCCGAGCGCCGCGACGACATTCCCGGTCTGATCGCCCATTTCATGAAACGCTTGTCCGCGGCAAGCGGCCTTCCCGTGCGCAATATCGCCGACGACGCCATGGCGGTGCTGCAGGCCCATAGCTGGCCCGGCAATGTGCGCCAGTTGCGCAATATCGTGGAACGGCTGTTGATCCTCGCCAGCGACGACCTCGACGAGACGGTGACCGCCGATCTTTTGCCTGACCTGGGCAACGGCAATGGCGGCGGCGGCAATAATGGCGATCTGGTGATCTCCCTTCCCCTACGAGAAGCGCGGGAGATTTTCGAGCGCGACTATCTGGTGGCCCAGATCAACCGCTTCGGTGGCAACATTTCGCGCACGGCGGCCTTCATCGGCATGGAGCGCTCGGCCCTCCATCGCAAGCTCAAGTCCCTGGGCGTAGGCTCGCAGCCGTCTTTCAACGCCTAAGACAGGGTTTTGCGATCGATGAAGAAATGGAGTGCCTCGCGCGCGCCTTCGGGCCGCGTTGCGTATGTGGATGGCCGCTATTTGCCGCACGGCAAGGCCCGGGTGCATGTCGAGGATCGCTCCCTGCAACTGGGCGACGGTATTTACGAAGTGACCGCGGTTGCCCAGGGCCGGCCGGTGGACGAGGAAGGTCATCTCGACCGGCTGGAGCGGAGCTTGGGTGAGATCGGGATGGCGATGCCCATCGGCCGGCGCGCGCTCAAGCTGGTGATGCGGGAAATGATCGCCAGAAATCGCCTCAAGGACGGCCTTCTCTACATGCAGGTGTCGCGGGGCGCGGTGAAGCGCGACCATCCCATCCCCGCGACCGTTCCCCGTCCCAGCCTGATCATGACGGCGCGCGGGCAGGACCCCAGGGTGACCACGAAAAAGCGCGAGCAGGGCATCGCCGTCATCACCAGACCCGACCAGCGCTGGGCGCGGCGCGACATCAAGACCGTGCAGCTTTTGCCCAATCTTCTCGCCAAGACCGAGGCGCGTCGCCAGGGCGCCTATGAAGCCTGGCTGGTGGACCCCGATGGGTTCGTGACCGAGGGGACCTCCACCACCGCCTGGATCGTGGACGAGAAAGGCGACATCGTCACCCGCCCGCTTTCGAACGATATTCTTCCCGGTGTCACCAGACGGGTAATCCTGGAAGCGGCAGAAGGCGCGCAGCTTAAGATTGTGGAACGCAAATTTAGCGTGGCCGAGGCCAGAAACGCCCGCGAGGCTTTCATCTCGTCCGCCTCCGGAGCGGCGATTTCTGTCGTCTGCGTCGATGGCGTTGAAATCGGCGACGGCAAACCCGGCCCGCTTGCCCGCCGTCTTTATGAGCTTTACGCCGAGAAAGCCGGCATCGCCGACTGACGGCCTTACGGTTTTTTTGCTTTCGCGAAACGGCCGATGCACTATGCTGTCCCCAGCGCCTCGTCGAAGGCCGATAACAATGGGAACACCCGTGAGCGAAAAGCAACAAAACCTGCAAGACACGTTCCTCAACGCCGTTCGCAAAAGCAAGTCCGCCGTCACCATTTTCCTGGTCAACGGCGTCAAGCTTCAAGGCAACATTACCTGGTTCGACAATTTCTGCGTGCTTCTGCGCCGCGACGGCCAGGCACAGCTTGTCTACAAGCACGCCATCTCCACGGTGATGCCGATGGGACCGATCCAGCTTCAGGATGAAGCGGCACACGAGACTGCGTGATTGCCGCAAAGCGCACGACCGGGGCATGAAAGAAGGGGGCGTGTAACCGCCTTCGTCATCCAGATCGAACGCAAGGACCTGAGAGTCCGGGACAGCCGCGATGCCGCGGCGCGCCTTGCCGAAGCCGTTGGCCTGGCCGGGGCGATCGGGCTGGACGTGACCAAGAGCGTCGCGGTCTCGCTGGCCAGGCCGGTGCCAGCCACCCTTCTGGGCTCGGGCAAGGTCGAGCAGATTGCCGCGAGCGCCCGGGCGCTTGAGCCGGGACTCGTCATCGTCAATGCCCATTTGACGCCGGTGCAGCAGCGCAATCTGGAAAAGGCTTGGGGCGCCAAGGTCCTGGACCGCACGGGCTTGATCCTGGAGATTTTCGGCGCGCGCGCGGCCACCAGGGAAGGGCGGCTTCAGGTCGAACTGGCCCATCTCACCTATCAGCGCTCGCGACTGGTCAGAAGCTGGACGCATCTGGAACGTCAGCGTGGCGGCTTCGGCTTTCTTGGCGGGCCGGGCGAGACGCAGATCGAGGC
>JBOHKF010000352.1:0-5131 GCA_050729015.1 Rhizomicrobium sp.
CCGTTGGTCACCACATAGCGAAGCAACGTGCGCATCTGGGCGCTGGTTTGCGGTCTGATCAATTGGGCGCCACGCCGATCGGCGCCGGTCTTGAGAAAGGTGGGCACGATCGCCCGGCCGCCATTGACGATGGCCGCCGCCGAAGCGGCAAACCGCAAGGGACTGACCGAAATGCCCTGGCCAAAGCCGATGGTGGCGGTTTCAATGGTTCCCCAATCGGCGGGATAGAGCGGGCGCGCATGCTCGGGCAATTCCGTCCGAATGGACGTGAGGAGCCCCATATGGGCCAGGAACTGCTTTTGGCGCACGCCGCCGGAGCGCAAGGCGATCTGGGCGGTTCCGATGTTGGAGGAAAGCGCCAGAATGTCGCGCGCTTCGAGCGTTGCCGGCATGTGCTCGGCTTCGTGAATGGTGAATCTGCCGATCCTTAGGCCCTGGCCGATGGGAAAGACTTCATCGAGCCTGATGGTGTGATCCTCGAGGGCGAGCGCGAAGGAGAATATCTTGAATACGGAGCCCAACTCATAGACGTCCTGGGCCATGATGTTGCGGGTGGAATCGTCCCCTGCAAGAGTGTGGGCGTTGGGATCGAAATCGGGCAGCGAAGCCATGGCCAGGATTTCACCGGTGCGCACATCCATCACCAGCCCGCCCGCGGCTCGCGCGCCGAAGGTCCGGCGCTGGTCCGCGATCTCGTGGGACAGGATATATTGGACGCGCATGTCTATGGAGGTGACAACCGGGCGGCCGCTCCCGTCCGCACGAAGGCGGCTTTGAAGACCCAGTTCCAATCCGGACAGGCCGTTATTGTCCGGGTCGGTCATGCCCAGAACCTGGGCGGCGATGCGGCCGTCGGGATAAAAGCGCTTGACGCTGGGCTCGAATTCGAGACCGGGAAGGCCCAGATGCATCACCCTGTCTTCCACATCCGGGGGGATCTGCCTTGCCACCAGTACGTAAGCGTGCCTGGGGTTGGCGAAAGCCGCGGCAAGGCGCTTCTCGTCGCTATCCGTGGCCAAGGCGAGATCACGGGCCGCCTGGTCCTTGTTCCAGAATTCGTGAGGCCGCGCGTACAGATCCTTGACGGGAAGATCGCGCGCCAGAAGTTCGCCATTACGGTCCACCAGATCGGCACGGGCCGGCACGGGACGATCGCGCAAGCTGCCTCCCGCCTCGCCCCTGAACAAGGTCACGTCCACCAGGCGCACCCCGACAAGCGAAAAAGCCGCGACACATAGCAAGGCTCCGACGATGATGCGCCGCTGGAGGATCTCGCTCATCTCTCCTGGAAGCCCGAAAGGTCGGAAATGGGCTCGGGCCGAAGCGTAGGTTGGAGCGCGGCGCGCGCCGGCCGGGGCGCCACCGCGCTGGCGTCGCGCAATGGCGAATTGTTCAAAGGGGCATCGCGGGGCGGCAGCATCGCAAACGAGGAAAGCTCTACCGAGCTCGTGTCGCTCATACCGTCTTGCTGGGCGAGTTCCTGGATGCGGGCAGGTCCGGCAACGCGCTCCCATTCCGCCTGAAGCACGCTGATCCCGCTTCGCGTTCCGACGATCTCATGGTTGACCTTGGCAAGCTGCATCTCGGCAATGCGGGTCCTTTCCGAGACATGATAGAGGGCCAGGATCGAGAGCCCCATCAGCGCCACGCAAAGGTAATTGAGCACCCGGATCATTGCCATCTCCCGTTATGCCGCCAATCGTTCCGCGACCCGCAGCTTGGCGGAGCGGGCGCGCGGATTGCGTTCTATCTCCGCCGCCGACGGCGTCTGCGGAGACTTGCCGAAAAGCCGGAAAAGAGGCGCCTGGCGCGGCGCCTCGGGCGCGTGACGCGAAGTCCGCGGCGCTTTGATGCCATGGCGCGACAGGAATCGCTTGACGATCCGGTCTTCCAGGCTGTGGAACGAAACCACCGCCAGCCGGCCCCGCGGCGCCAGAATCTTCAAAGCGGCGTCCAGGCCGCGCTCCAATTCCCCCAGCTCGTCATTCACGCGAATGCGCAAGGCCTGGAAGGTGCGGGTGGCCGGGTGGATGGCCTTTCTCGACGCGGCGGGCCCCTGGGCCGTGGCCACGAGCCGCGCCAACTGCAAAGTGGTCGCGATCGGTCGGGCGCCGACAATCGCGCGGGCGATGCGCCTGGCATGCTTCTCCTCGCCATATCGCGCGATGATTTCGGCCAATTCATTTTCGGACGCTTCATTGACGATGCCGGCGGCACTCTCGCCCGAAAGGCTCATGCGCATGTCGAGCGGTCCGTCCTCGCGGAACGAAAAACCCCGTGCGGCGGTATCGAACTGGAAGGACGACACGCCCAGATCCAGCACCACGCCGTCGGTGACCCGCGTGAATTGGTCCATTGAGGAGAATTCGCCTTCGACCAGGGTGAGGCGGCCGGCGAAGTGCTCGACCAGTGCTTGGCCGCGGGCAATAGCGTGCGGATCGCGATCTATGCCGAGAACCCGGCAACTCGCGGCGTCCAGGATGGCGCGGCTGTAGCCGCCGCCGCCGAAAGTGCCGTCCACATAATGGCGGCCAGCCTCCGGCGCGAGCGCCGCCAGCACCTCCTTGAGCATGACCGGGCGATGGTTCATCCCTCGCCTCCGTGGGCCTGGGCGCGGCCGCGTTCCAGTCGCGCCTTCATGCGGGCCAGAGTCTCGGCCTGGATGGGGGCATAGGTATCGGCATCCCAGATTTGGAATTTTTGGGAAAGACCCACAAACACCACAGCGTCCTTCAATCCGGCCTTCAATCCGGCATGAGCGATCATCGCGTCGGGAAGCCGCACGCGGCCCTGATCGTCCGCCACCAGAAGCTGGGTGCGGGAGATCACGGCGGTGGCTTCGTCGTCATGAGAGGGGGAAAAGAACGGATCCTGACTGGAAAGACGCGCATGCAGCGCCTCGATGACAATCTGGCCGAAAGCCTCAAGGGTTGATTCGGCGAAACTGGGACAGACATAGACGCCTTGGGTGTTCTGGGCGGAGAGAATTTGGCGATAGGAGGCGGGAATGCAGACCCGCCCCTTGCTGTCGAGCGAACCCGATACCGTCGAAATGAACGGCTGGACCGACCCGGTCATGAATGTTCGAGCGCCCCCTCATCCCTTTGGGCCCGGGCAGCCGGTCAATCGGCCGTGGTGCGGGCGGGGTGTTCACACCCTGGGATGGCATGGGATAGCATGGGATAAAGCGCCACGTCAACAAAAAACCTATATTTTATAGTGGCTTGTCCTAGTTGTCGTCATCGCGCTCTTCGCTAGGGGTTGAGCGCCTCGGAACAAATCAAAAACACGGAAAGGTTGTGGTGAGATGGGTAAAGGATGTCTTAACCGGCAGAGGTTTTCCTTTCTTGCCAGCCTCGCGAGGGCCGCTTGAGCGATCCATTCCGCCTTTGCCGCTTTGTCGAGGCCCAGGGCGCTATCTGGCCGCGGGTATTGGACGAACTGCGTGTCGGGCGCAAACAGGGCCATTGGATGTGGTTCGTCTTTCCCCAGATCGCGGGCCTCGGAGTGAGCGCGATGGCTGAGCGATATGCCATCGGCTCGCTTGCGGAAGCAGACGATTATCGGGGCCATCCGCTATTGGGCCCAAGATTGCGCCAGGCGACGGGGCTGGTGCTCGCAATCGAAGGCTGCAACGCCCATGCAATCTTCGGCGCGCCCGACGATCTTAAGTTCTGCTCATCCATGACGCTGTTCGACCGGGTGGTGCCCCAGGATGTCTTCGCTGCTGCGCTGGAGAAATATTTTGCCGGCGCCCCCGATCCCGCAACCTTGGTCAAACTACGGCATTAAGACCGTCGCAGTCTCCGCCTCCTCCGCCCGCGAAGCCGGCAGCGCGTGCGCCGTGGCATCCTGAGGGCAACAAAAATGTCAGACGGCCTGTAAGCCGGGTTCTGTACCGCCTCTCTTCCTGACGAAAAGACGTGGCGATGACCATTCCTCTGGGATGCGTGTCGCCACGCACCTCGCGCGACCGACCCGGACGGCGATGCGGAAACCATCACGTGCCGTCCCTATTTGGTCTTGCTCCCGGTGGGGCTTGCCATGCCGTCCCTGTTGCCAGGAACGCGGTGCGCTCTTACCGCACCATTTCAACCTTGCCGGCTCTTCAGGGCCGAGGCCCGGAAGAACTGAGGCGGTGTCATTTCTGTGGCGCTTTCCCTGGGGTCACCCCCGCCGGCCGTTAACCGGCACCGTGCTTCCGTGGAGCCCGGACTTTCCTCCCGCCCCGGACTAGCCGGAGCCGGCGGCCGTCCGGCCGTCTGGCGGGAGAGAGATGCGGTCTCGGCGCTGGCGCGTCAACCACATCTCTGAGGCGGCTTGCGGCGGAGCCGCGCGATAAAATATTACGTCCTGCATGAATGACATTCCGTACCGCTCGGCGCTCATCGTGGGCGCGGGTTCCGGCATCAGCGCCTCTCTCGCGCGTGCGTTCGCTGCCGCCGGCCTGAAGGTGGGGTTGGCCGCGCGCAACATCGAAAAGCTCCGTCCGCTCGCCCAGAGCACGCGCGCCGCGACCTATGCTGCGGATGCGCAGGATCCCGCGGCCGTGGAGCGCCTCTTCGAGTCCGCGGAGCGCGAGCAGGGAACGCCGGACGTCGTCGTCTACAACGCGAGCGGTCGCGTGCAGGGGCCGCTCGCGGCACTCGATCCCGAGGCCGTACGAGGTGCGCTCGCCGTCACCGCCTTCGGCGCCTTCCTGGTCGTGCAGCAGGCGGCCAAGCGCATGCTCCCGAAGCATCACGGCGCGATCCTGCTCACCGGGGCGACCGCGGGCGTCAAGGGATTCCCCCGCTCCGCCCCCTTCGCCATGGGAAAGTTCGCGCTCCGTGGCCTGGCGGAGAGCGCCGCCCGCGAGCTCGGGCCAGAGGGTATCCACGTCGCCCACTTCGTGATCGACGGAGGCGTGCGCAGCGCCTCCCACCAGGACGCTCCCGGGCGTCCCGACAGCACCCTCGATCCCGACGCGATCGCGCAGACGTACCTCGACGTGCTCCGCCAACCGCGGAGCGTCTGGGCGTTCGAGATCCGCGCTCCGTCCCTGGGTCGAGCCCTCCTGATCCCCAAACAGGCGCCGCGGTCCGGATTTCGCATCTCGACCCAAGCCGGGCGCAGCGAGGCACTTCCCGCA
>JBOHKF010000353.1:0-3690 GCA_050729015.1 Rhizomicrobium sp.
TTCATTTTGTCGCAATTCCGAACGGAAAACCGCTTCACACTTTTCCTGGAATTGCTCTTGCACGGAGTTGTGGGCCGCGCCATGGCCGCGGGCGGAGTGAATAATGCGTCATGTGGCGATGTGCCGCCGCCATCCCGATCATTACGATTCCCGTCTTTGGCGGGCGCGGCGTTCGGTTCCTTGCCGGCGGAAGAGCGATCCCTCGTTTCAAGCTTCCCGCTGCAACTTCTCGCGCCTCGCGATCTCCGCAGGGCTGGGCGTGCCCTGCGCGAAGGAGCCCGGCTTGAGCGGGCCTGCGGGCCGGTAGGTGTTCACCAGGACTCCGGTCGACGAAAGTCTGGTCGCTGCCAGCGACAGGGCGCGCGCGCCCACGCCCGGTTCGAACAGCCGCTTGCCATGGCCCAGCACCAGCGGAAAGATCCACACGCGATATTCGTCAATCAGATCCGCGCCGATCAAGGTCTGGAGCAGAACGCTGCTGCCGTGGACCTGCAAGTCGGGGCCGCTCGTTTGCTTGAGCCGTCCCACTTCGCCGGCAACGTCGCCCTCGATGAGCCTGGAGTTGACCCAGGAGAGGCTGTTGAGGGTGCGCGAAGCTACATATTTGGTGATCCGGTTGAACAATTGGCTGACCGGATCATCCCCGGCGTAGGGCCAATGGGCGGCGAAGACTTCGTAGGTCTTTCGCCCCAGCAAGAGATCGAAACGCGCCGCCATGGCCGCCCCCATCTCGCGATGCATCATCTCGTCCCAGTAGGAGAAGGACCAGCCGCCTTCCTCAAAGCCGCCGGTCGGATCTTCCTCGGGTCCGCCCGGGGCTTGCATGACGCCATCAAGGCTCACGAAGGCGGATGCAACGATTTTTCTCATAGCTGCCGCTCCTTGCCGCTTCTTGTGCCTTTGGCGCGCCTCGCGCCGGGCATTCATCGCGCGGTCAGCACCTTGCACGTTCCGCGTCTGGGATTGAAGACGGTGCCGGCCGGGCAAGCCGGCTGGCGAACCGGCGATGCGCCCGGTGGAGACAGGGCCGCGCCGCGCTTGTAATTGGGGCAGTTGTGGGGAGCGCTGCATGGCGGCGGCGTCAACACCGGCCTCACCACCTGCGCATTCGCCGGGGCCGCAAAAGCCAGGACCAGGATCGTCAATGTGAGGATACGCATCCGTCCTCGCCCCGCGTCATGATTTCACCATGCCTCCGCCCGAATCCGGTCACGCCGGCCCGAATCCGGTCAC
This sequence comes from Rhizomicrobium sp., assembly GCA_050729015.1. Lineage (GTDB taxonomy): Bacteria > Pseudomonadota > Alphaproteobacteria > Micropepsales > Micropepsaceae > Rhizomicrobium. The sequence continues at coordinate 1,234 of JBOHKF010000353.1, forward strand.
GCCGGAACGTGCGCCCCCTCGTGACAGTTATCAATCCGACAAGAAGCCAAGGAGCCGATCATGAAAAAATGGATCCTCTTGGGGCTGGCGCTGATCCCGCTTTCGGGCTGTGCCTATTATCCGGACGGCTATTACGGCCACCGCTATGACGGCGGTTACGGTTCATACGATAACGGGCCCTATACCCACGGCTATTACGACCACAATCGCCGGGACCGCGATGGCTATTACTCGGGACGGGACTACGACCGCTGAGCCTTTTGCCTTTGCCCCCATGCCCTACTAGAATCAAGGGACAGGCGGACCTTGCAAGGAGCGGGCGATGAGGACGACGATGAAGACTCTGGCTGTGGTCTGGCACGAATTGGTCGATCGCCGGTATCGGGGCGCCGATTCTGCCTCCAGCCGGTAAGGTCTGCCATTTCCGACCGCGAACAGAAGCTTCCGGGGCCCGAGCATCCGATTGCCGTCGAGCCTTACGCGGGACGTGTGGTCATCAAGGTGGGGGACCGCACGATCGCCGATACCCATTCGGCACTGCGCCTCAGCGAAGCGTCCTCTGCGCCTGTCTTCTACATTCCACGGACCGACGCCCAGATGCTGCTTCTCGTTCGCAGCGACCATCGCACCTATTGCCCCTACAAGGGCGAGTGCAGCCATTTCAGCATCCGCGCAGCCGCCGCTTCGGGCCGCAATGCCGCCTGGAGTTATGAGCAACCCTATCCCGCCGTGGCGGCGATCAAGGATTGTCTTGCCTTCGATCCCGACCGGGTGCTGATCCAGGCGGAAAGAAGCCATTGATCCGGGCGGTCTTAACGGGCGCGGAAAGCATATCGCCGGGCGTGAAAAACCGAGCCGGCGAGCGGCCAGGCTTGGCATGTGACCGGAGCGCCCTTTCGTGATACTATTCCCTCTTCCTCATGCCGGAGGCTAATGGAATGATCACTCTCAAGGTCAACGGTCAGGAACACAGCCTGGATGTGGAAGAGGGCATGCCTCTTCTCTGGGTGCTGCGCAACGAGCTCGGCCTTACCGGTACCAAATACGGGTGCGGCATCGCCCAATGCGGCGCCTGCACGGTGATGCTGAACGGCAAGGCCATCCGCTCCTGCTCGCTGCCGGTTGCCTCCGCCCAGGGCCACGAGATCACGACCATCGAAGGCTTGAGCCAGGGCGGCAAGCTTCACAAGGTTCAGGAAGCCTGGATCGCCGAAGACGTCCCCCAGTGCGGCTATTGTCAGTCGGGGCAGGTCGTGGCGGCGGTGGCGCTTCTGAGCCGCACCCCCAATCCCGACGATTCCGACATTGACGCGGCGATGGCCGGCAATATCTGCCGTTGCGGCACCTATGTCCGGATTCGCCGCGCCGTGCATCGTGCCGCCGGAAAGGCTTGAGCCATGCCAAGGACCTATTCGCGCCGCCAGATCATTGTTGCCGGGACCACGCTCACCGGCGGTCTCGCCTTGGGGCTTCTGATGCCCAACGCGGCGCTGGCCGCCCCGCCGGCGCTTGCCGCGCGCTATTGGGCCCTAGACGCGCCCGATCCCGATGAAGTGAACGCCTGGGTGGTGATCGAGCCCGACGACAGCGTGACCCTGCGCTGTCCGATGGCCGAGATGGGCCAGGGCACCGGCTCGGGCCTTCCCATGCTTCTGGCCGAAGAACTCGAATGCCGCTGGGACAACGTCACCGTCGAATTCGCCTCCGTCAATCGCAACATCCGCGAGCATACGCTTTATGGCGACATGCTGACCGCGGGAAGCCGCGGCATCCGCTCGAGCTGGCCCTATGTCCAGCAGGCCGGCGCCTCGGCGCGGGCGCGGCTGATTCAGGCAGCGGCCGGGCGATGGAAAGTCTCGCCGGCCGAATGCGAAGCCCGCGAAAGCCGGGTGTTTCACCGGGCGAGCGGACGGTCCTTGCGCTATGGCGAACTGGTGAAGGCCGCCGCCAAGGTCCGTCTGGCCGCCGAGCCCGCCATCAAGACGCCGGACCAGTTCACGCTGGCGGGTACCAGGAAGCCCAGGCTCGACTCTGCCATCAAATCGACCGGCGAGGCGAAGTTCGGCATCGACACCCGGGCGCCCGGCCAACTTTACGCCTCGATCATGTCCTGTCCGGTGTTCGGCGGCAAACTGGTTTCGGTGGACGCCAGCGCGATCGCCGGCGCCCGCGGCGTCAAGCAGGTGGTGAAGCTCGACGATGCGGTGGCGGTGGTGGCCGACAATTATTGGCGCGCCAACGAGGCGCTCAAGAAGCTCAAGGTCGCCTGGGACGGCGGCGAAGCGGCCAAGACCGACACCGCCATGTTCGACAAGGCCTATCGCGACGCCCTCAACGGCCCAATGGTGACCGCCCGCAATGACGGCGACGCCAAGCGTGCCATAGCCCGGTCGGCGCATGTGGTGGAGGCGGTCTACCAGACGCCCTTGCTGGCGCACGCCACCATGGAGCCATGCA
>JBOHKF010000354.1:0-2366 GCA_050729015.1 Rhizomicrobium sp.
AACGCCATCGTCTGGCAGGATCGCCGCACGGCGGAGGTCTGCGACCGGCTCAAGGAGGGTGGCCTGGAGCCGATGGTGGCGGAAAAGACCGGCCTTCTGCTCGACCCGTATTTTTCCGCCACCAAGATCTCATGGCTGCTGGACCGGGTGAATGGCGCGCGCGCGCGAGCCCGGCGCGGCGAGCTGGCTTTCGGCACCGTGGAATCCTTCCTGCTCTGGCGGCTGACCGGCGGCAGGGTGCATGCAAGCGACCTCACCAATGCCTGCCGCACCCTTCTTTGCAATATCGAAAACGGCGAATGGGACGAGGACCTGCTGAAGCTGTTTGACGTTCCCCGTGCGCTGCTTCCCGACATCAGGGAGTGCCGCGGCGATTTCGGACTCACCGATCCCGCTCTCCTCGGCGCCGCGATCCCCATCCGCGGCCTCGCCGGCGACCAGCAGGCGGCCGGTTTGGGCCAGGCTTGTTTCGCGCCGGGCATGCTCAAATCCACCTATGGCACCGGCGGCTTTGCGGTCCTGAACACCGGGCCGACGCGCATGACCTCCACCAGGCGGCTTCTCGCCACCGTCGCCTACCGCCTGGACGGCAGGACGGTCTATGCGCTGGAAGGCTCGATTTTCGTCGCCGGCGCCGCAATCCAGTGGCTTCGCGACGGCCTGGGTGTTATCTCCAGCGCCGAAGAAAGCGGCGCGCTGGCAGCCAAGGCCGATCCCGGGCAGGCCGTCTATCTGGTGCCGGCTTTCACCGGGCTCGGCGCGCCCTGGTGGGACGCCAATGCCCGCGGTGCCATTTTCGGTCTCACCCGCAACACCTCGCCGCGTGAATTGACGCGTGCGGCTCTGGATGCGGTTTGTTACCAGACACTCGACCTCTGGGAGGCCATGCGGGCGGACGGCAATGGCGTAGGCGATACGGTGCTTCGCGTGGATGGCGGCATGGCGGGAAATGACTGGATGCTCCAGCGTCTTGCCGATATCCTGGAGGCGCCGGTCGATCGTCCCCGGGTGCGGGAGACCACGGCGCTGGGTGCGGCGTGGCTGGCCGGCTCGGCTGCGGGCGTGTGGCCGGACCAGGAGGGCTTTGCCAGGAGTTGGCGGTGCGAACGACGTTTTCTGCCCCGGATGGCCCGGTCGGAGCGGACGGGTCTGGTGACGGGCTGGCATGATGCAGTGGCCCGCACGCGCTCGAAATAGTCGCCGGCGTGCCTTAAGCTTTGAGATTCCATATTTCCAAGGGAGGGCCCATGATCAAACCGCATCTTCTGGTGCACGACCGCAAGGACAATGTCGGCGTGGTCGTGGTCGAGGATCTGGCCCCGGGCACCCAGATGCTGGCGGTGGTGACCGAAGACAATAGCGATTTCCGTATTGAGGCCGCGGAAGCGGTTCCCATCGGCCACAAGATTGCGCTTTGCGATCTCAAGCCCGGTGACAGCGCGATCAAATATGGACAGGATATCGGCAAGATGGTGGCGCCGGTCGCAAAAGGCCGGCACGTGCATGTCCACAATCTCAAGACCAGGCGCTGGTAGGAGGGGGAAATGTCTCTCGAAACGCCAAAAATTCTGGCCTACCGCCGCGAGAATGGCCGGGTGGGCGTGCGCAATCATGTCGCCATTCTTCCGCTCGACGATATTTCCAATGCCGCAGCCGAAGCGGTGGCAGCCCACATCCATGGAACGATCGCGCTGCCTCATGCCTATGGCCGCCTTCAGTTCGGCCCGGACCTGGAGCTGCATTTTCGAACCATGATCGGCACCGGCGCCAATCCCAATGTCGCCGCCGCGATCGTGATCGGCATCGAGGATGGCTGGACGGAAAAGGTGGTGGCGGGAATCGCCAAGACCGGAAAGCCGGTTCACGGCTTTTCCATCGAGGGCCACGGCGATATCGCAACCGTCGCCATGGCTTCGCGCAAGGCCAAGGAGTTCGTGCACCGGGCGAGCGAGAAGACGCGCGAACCCTGCTCGCTTTCGGAGCTTTGGGTGGCGGCCAAATGCGGCGAAAGCGATACTACCACCGGGCTCGCGTCCTGTCCGGCCGTGGGCAACATGTACGACAAGCTGGTGCCTTTGGGCCTTTACGGCTGTTTCGGCGAGACATCGGAGCTGACCGGCGCCGAGCATCTGGCGGCGGCGCGCGCGGTCTCGGCCGAAATCAAGGAGAAATTCCTGAAGGTCTGGCAGGCCTATCAGGATGATGTGATCGAGGCGCACAAGACATCCGACCTTTCGGACAGCCAGCCTACCAAGGGTAATATCGCCGGCGGACTCACCACCATCGAAGAAAAGGCCCTGGGCAATCTCGAGAAGATCGGCAAGACCGTCAATTTCATCGACGTGCTCGAACCTGCCGAAGCGCCC
>JBOHKF010000355.1:0-5377 GCA_050729015.1 Rhizomicrobium sp.
CCTTGATCTTGGGGACGCTGGTGATCTTGTCCACCATCAGGCGGCATGTCGCCCGTAGGCCGTTACGCTCGTTCGGTTCGACTGGCAGGCGGAACAGCGGCGCATCGGTCTCGTCCGTCGTGAAGGCGCAAATGGCGATCGATTCCGTCGCATCGAAGCTGTCATCCTGCACGATGACGACCGGGCGTGGCTTTCCTGCGTAATCCTTGCCACCGGCGATAGTCCAGATGTCGCCCCGTTTCATTCATCGCCGCCATTGCCGAAATCGAAGGCCGACACCGTGTCGATGAATGCCTGATCGTCGTGGGCATGGGCGCTCGCTGCAACGGCCAACGATTGGCGGTGCGCCTCCGACCGGAAGGACGGCGCGCTTACGTCAGGCACCCAAATCTGGAGAGGCCGCAACCCCTGGGACCGCAGGCGTTCGCGATGTTCCCGCACCTTCACGCGGGTGGACTTGGGCTTCGATGCCGAGGCCATGATAACGCTCCATGAATAGTACATGTAACCTATTATGGCTTTCGGGTTTTGCCAATCTCTGCGCCCTGGGCGTTAGAAGTTTTTTCCAGCATCTCCTTCGGCGTGGCCGCATCGGATGCAGGGGTGTGGTCAAAAATGTAAAGTCCGCAAGGCATAGAAATGACGGCTGTATCGTCCGTAGACAGATCAATTGTCCTGTTCGGTTTCAGTTGACCGGTAGAAAACTTATGGATCGATAGCTGTTGGCTGCCGCACCGGCGTCGCAATCGACCAAAGTTGAAATGCCGGCCATCGTCATTCTGTGGATGACACGGCTCGAAGGCAATCCAAAGGCTTGCTCGACGCCGGACTTGGGGAGAAGTTTGCATATGGCCAGTGCACACTCCCTTACGTCGCCTTCCCTGGCGTCGCCTTCCCTGGCGCCACCTTCCCTGGCGCCGCCGATTTCGGCGCGCGTCACGAGCCGGTGGTAGGCGATAATGCTTACGCTGCGCGACGCGGCACCTGCCGACGCCGAAGAGATCGTCGGCCTGATCCGCGAGCTGGCCGCGTTCGAGCGCCTCGCCCATGAATGCGTGGTCGATGCGGCGCTCCTTGATCGGTTTCTGTTCGAAGAAAGGCGCGCCCACGCGCTGATCGCGCAATGGGAGGGCACGACGGCCGGCTTCGCGCTCTATTTCTACAATTTCTCGACTTTCCTGGGCCGGCCGGGTCTTTATCTCGAAGATATCTTCGTGCGGCCTCCTTTTCGCCGTAACGGCATCGCCAAGGCCGTCTTCCGGTTTCTTGCCAAGAAGGCAATCGACCAAGGCTGCGGACGGATGGAGTGGGCGGTGCTCGACTGGAACGAGAATGCCGTCGGCTTCTATGGCCGGATGGGCGCGGTGCCGATGGCGGAGTGGACCACGCAGCGCCTGACTGGAGACGCGCTCAAGCGCTTGGCCGAAGAGGGCTGATCCCCGAACCGTCAGGCCTGGTACACGGTTCGCCCGCCGGTAACCGTGCGGACCAGCTTGATGTCCTTGATCCTGTCCGGGTCCACCTTGTGGAGATCTTCCGCCAGGACCACGAAGTCCGCGAGCTTGCCCGGCGTGATCGAACCCTTGATCTTCTCTTCGTGATTATTGTAGGCGCCGTTGATGGTGTTGACCTTGAGCGCCTCATCCACGTCGATGCGCTGGTTGGCCCCCCAGGTCTCGCCGTTCCAGCCCTTTCGCGTGACCATGCCCTGAATCCCCATCAAGGGATCGAACGGCCCGGGCGGGAAATCCGAGCCTCCCGCCGCTTTCACGCCGGCATCCAGAAGCGAGCGATAGGCCATCATGTGGCGCATCATCTCCTGGCCGTAGAAATGGAATTTGTCGGAATTGTAGTAGGCGTAGGTGGTGAACAGCGCAGGCACCGCGTCGAGCGCCTTGATGCGGGCGAGGAGCCGGTCGTTGATCAGGCTGCAATGGGTAATTTTTGGCCTGGCATCGGAACGGGGAAAAGCCTTGAGCGCCTGCTCATAGGCGGTGAGGACATGGTCGATGGCGACATCGCCATTGGCATGGCAATTCATCTGGATGCCGGCACGGTTGACCCGGTCCGCCCAGGCGTTCAGATCCTCCTGCTTTTCGGTCAGGTTGCCGTGATAAGGCGGAGAGATGCCGATATAGGGCTCGCTGATCGCCATGGTGCGTTCAGAGAAGGAGCCGTCCACCGTGTGCTCGGAGGTGGCGCCGAAGCGGATCCAGTCATCGCCCAGTCCGGTTTCGATGCCGCAATCGATCATCGCCTCCAGTTCCTTGCCGAACGCTTCATAGCTCACGCGATGGAGGAGATCGCCACGGGCGCGGATCTGTTGCAACGCCATCAGGTCGCCGCCTTCGTGATCGACCGTGGTCAGCCCGTATTTCACGAACTGTTTGGAGATGAAGGCCAGGCCGTCACGGTCGCGCCGGGCGGTTTCGGCGGGCGTGTAGGTGGGCCGCTTGCCGACTTTTGCGAACACCGCGCGCGCGCGGTCGGTGACCCGCCCGTTGAGCTCGCCATTGGCGTCCCGGTCGAAAGTACCGCCGAAGGAATTGGGCGTGTTCCTGGTGATGCCGGCCAGCTCGAAGGCCTTGCGGTTGTAGAAAGAGGTGTGGCCGCCCCGGTGATGCACGGCTACGGGATGGTCCGTAGAAACCTTGTCCAGGTCGTGAACGTCGAGTTCGCGCTTGTCTTTCACCTTGGTGTCGTCGAAAAAATACCCGTCCACCCACATGCCGGAGGGCGTCTTCGCGGCGCGCGCCTTGAGCTTGTCCACGATGCTCTGGATGCTGACGAACTCCACTTCGTAGGGATTGCCCACCAGTACTTCGTAAAGCAGCATGTTGCCGGGCGCATGATTGTGGCAGTCAATGAAGCCCGGCACGATGGTCATGCCCTTGGCGTCGAAGCTTTGCGTTCCCCTTCCGGCCAGGCTTTTGATTTCGTCGCTGCTGCCCACCGCCGTGAATTTGCCGTCGCGCACCGCGAAGGCTTCGGCCCGCGGATGGGCGTCGTCCACGGTATAGACCGTGGCGTTGGTGACCAGGAGATCGGGCACTTCCGCTGCCCAGGCTTCTGCCCAGGGCGATACGCCGATCAGTCCGGCGCCCACGCCCACGGATTCCAGAAAATGCCTGCGGCTGAGCTTCGACATGAGAATCCTCGGAAAAATTTTGCCCCCGGCGCGATTGGTGCTCTTGGCCTGCCCCCTCGTCAATAGCCACCGCCGCCTCTCCTTCGAGAGGCGGCTTTAAGTTCATCGGCAAGGCCTATTCGCCGGGATGATAGGTGCGCTCGGCGTGCGCCTTGTAATCCTCGGGATAGAAATAGACCGGCAGCAGATGGCCGGTGATGTAGGCGGTCACTTGATCGGTGAAATGGGGAGACTTGGGGTCGCCGCTTTCGCCGCCCACAGTCGCGGCCCAGGCTTTGACCTTGGGTCCGAACTCGACCGAGGCGATGATGCTGTTGCCGCTCACGCCATACCATTTCCTGGTTGTCTTGTGGACGGTGCCGAAAGAGGCGATCGAGCCCCATTGCGAGGAATCGAACGGCACCGGCCGGCTGGGCGCGTTGTCGTCGAAAGTGGATTTGATATCGTCGTTCAGCCGCTGGTAGCGGTTGATGTCGCCACATGGCGTCTTCCAGGTCCCGAAATCGGCGGTGAGCTTGTCCACCGCGTCGGATAGCGCCTGGAGCCGGTCTTGAGGCGAGGCCTTGTCGGTGAGATAGGCGACATAATCCTCCCGGATGCCGGCCGCCCGCATGGGAAGAATGTCCTTGCGGTAAAGGGCGTCGCCCCAGAACACCGCGACGGAATTGGCAATGGATTTGTCGCCCCATTTGAAATCCCAACCCTTGAGCGCGGCAATCGGACCGGCCAGCTTGTTCTTGAGCGGGCTTGAAGCAGGCAGCGCCTGGTAGTCCTTGGCCAGTTGGGGCACCATTTTGGCAAAGGCGGGCTGATAGGGATCGAAGGCGAACTGGATCAGTTTTTGCGGGGTCATGGCCTTGGCCTTGGGCAGGATCAGATTCATGTGCACGCCGCGCGGGTCCTCACCCGACTGATCCATGTATTTCGGGAATTTCGCCATGTCCACGGTGTTGGGACCGGCCGCGTTCTGGGGCGTATCGTTGGAATTGAACACCCATCCCGACTTGGGATTGACCACATGGGGAATCCGGTCGAGCGGGGTGTCGCCCTTCCAGGTGGTGTCAGGATTGGAGCCATCCACCGGCTTGGTGTAGTCGAATGCGTTGTCACGCAAAGGCACGAATTGCGGCAGCAGAAGCGCGATGTTGCCCTTGTCGTCGGCGTAAAGCGTGTCGTTTGACGAATTGGCGTCGAGGGCTGCGACTTTCATATATTCGGCGAAGGTGGTGGCCTTGGTGCGGCCGAAGGATTGCTCCAGGGCGGCGATCGGCTTGTTCATGATCGAAAGCGCGATCCATTTGCCGTCGGCCTCGCGCACGACCGGTCCATGGATGGTGTAATAGGTAACGAAGGTCTTTTTCGCCAGGCTTCCGCCCTGCGCGCGATAATCGACGGTGATGTTTCTCACCGTCACCGGCAATTCCTTGTCGCCATATTTGTAGAAATATTTGCCGTTCTTCTGGGTCACGGTCTCGGCAAATTCGTCGACGCAATCGGCCGAACTGGTGGTGTGCATCCAGCCCAGATGCTCGTTGAAGCCTTGATAAAGGAAAGGCTGGCCCCAGGTGGCAGCGCCATAGGCATCGAGACCCTGGTCGCTGGCCATCGCCACTTCCGAGCGGAAATAGAAGGAGGTGTGGGGATTGATCCAAAGCTCGGCATGACCATCGGCCGTGAGTTTGGGAGCGATGGCGATGCCGTTGGAGCCGGTCGGCTCTACCCAGGTAAGGCCCTTCTCCTCGTCGGTCATGGCGACGCTGCGCTTTGCATAAAAGGCTTCGAGTTGCGGAAGCCGCGCCCGCTCGGTGTCGCCGCCGATCGAGCCTTCGGTGAAGGACAGCGCCATCCAGGGCTCGTAGCGGGTGATGTATTTGGGTTTCACGTCGGGGTGGGTCGCCAGATAATAATTCAAGCCGCCGGCCCAGCCGATCATGATCTTCTTGAGATACTCCGGGCTCTTGGCATAGTCCGCCTTAAGCTCGGCGTGAGGCATGAACATGCGCGCGCGCAGATCGTTCCAAATCGCGTCCGGCCCGTCATGGATGGCGGTCATGCCCAGCATGGTGGCGTAGTTGGTCTCGACGCGGTTGAAATCGTCTTCCGCCTGGGCATAGACCATGCCGAACACGGCGTCGGCGTCGGTCCTGCCCTTCACATGGGCGATGCCATAGCTGTCGCGCGTGATCTGGATATTGGCGGCAATGGCTTTCAGCCTCGCGTCATCCGCGC
>JBOHKF010000356.1:0-2611 GCA_050729015.1 Rhizomicrobium sp.
GCGTGAAGCGGAAGATGTTGTCGACGAAGAACAGCACGTCCTGGCCCTGGTCGCGGAAATACTCGGCGACCGTCAGCCCCGACAGGCCGACGCGTGCGCGCGCGCCGGGCGGCTCGTTCATCTGGCCGTAGACGAGCGCGCACTTCGATCCCTCGGTCGAGCCGTTGTTCTTCTTGGGGTCGATGTTGACGTGCGACTCGATCATCTCATGATAGAGATCGTTGCCCTCGCGGGTGCGCTCGCCCACTCCGGCCAGCACCGAATAGCCGCCGTAAGCCTTGGCGATGTTGTTGATCAGCTCCTGCATGGTCACGGTCTTGCCCACCCCGGCGCCGCCGAACAAGCCGATTTTTCCGCCTTTGGTGTAGGGGCAGAGAAGATCAACCACCTTGATGCCGGTAACGAGAATTTCCGCGGTGCCCGCCTGCTCGGCAAAGCTGGGCGCCTCGCGATGGATGGACGCCATGTGCTGGTGGGCAATGGGGCCGGCTTCATCGATCGGCTCGCCGATCACATTCATGATGCGGCCCAGCGTTGCCGGCCCCACCGGCACGCGGATCGGACCGCCGGTGTCGGTCACCTGCTGGCCCCGGACCAATCCCTCCGTGGTATCCATGGCGATGGCGCGCACCACATTCTCTCCCAGGTGTTGCGCCACTTCGAACACCAGGCGCACCGGCTTGCCGGTCTTGGCATCCTGATTGGTGGTTTCGAGCGCGTTCAGGATCGCAGGCAGGGGGCCGTCGAACTCTACGTCGACGACGGCGCCGATGACCTGGATCAGGCGGCCTTTATTGCGGACATCGGTCATGGCTGGCTCTTTCTGCTGGTCATCATAGGGCTTCGGCGCCGGAGATGATCTCGATCAGCTCCTTGGTGATCTGCGCCTGGCGGGTGCGGTTCATCCGGATGGTCAGCGCGTTGATAAGGTCCCCCGCATTGCGGGTGGCGTTGTCCATCGCCGCCATCTGGGCGGCGAAGAAGCCGGCCTGGTTTTCCAGCAGGGCGGAAAGAAGCTGAACGGAGATATTCTGGGGCAAAAGCGCTTCCAGGATCGTGTCCTGGTCGGGCTCATAATCGTAGAAGGAAGTAGGGCCGACATTCTCGACTACCGCCGGGATCAACTGCTTGAAGACCGGCTGTTGGACGACCACCGATTTGAAATGGCTGTGAACCAGGGAGACCACGTCGAATTCTGCGGCGCCATACAGGTCCAGGATTTTCTGCGCCATCGGCTTGACCAGGGCGAAGTTCGCGGTCCCGATCCCGGCTTCGTAAACTTCGATGAGGCGGGTGGGGTGATGGCGCCGGAACTGGTCCCGAGCCTTCCGGCCGATGGCTATGATTTTCACCTCCCGACCTTCGGCCAGGAGCGAGGCGATCTTTTCACGAGCGGTACGCACGATCGCGGCGTTGAACCCGCCCGCCAGGCCGCGGTCCGCGGTCGCTACCACCATCAGGTGCCGCCGGTCCTTGCCGGTGCCCTTGAGCAGCAAGGGTGCGGAGGAGCCGGAAACGCCGGCTGCCAGATTGGCGATTGCGCCGGCCATGCTCGAGGCATAGGGGCGCGCGCTTTCGGCGGCGGCCTGGGCGCGGCGGAGCTTGGCGGCGGCCACCATCTGCATGGCCTTAGTGATCTTCTGCGTGGACTTCACGCTTGCGATCCGGGTGCGCATTTCTTTGACGGAGGCCATCGCCCAGGCCTTTCTAGGTCGCGAAGCTCTTGGAAACGTCGCTCAAGGCGCTCTTGAGCATGCCTTCGAGTTCGGGCGTCAGCGCCTTCTCCTTGCGGATTCCTTCCAGGAATTTGGGATAGGCGCCCTTCAATTTGGCGATCAAGGCATCCTGAAAGGGTCCGACCTTGGCGGTGGGAAGCGGATCGAGATAGCCCCGGGTGCCGGCGTAGATCGCCGCCACCTGCTCCTCGACCGCGAAGGGCTTGTATTGCGGCTGCTTCAGAAGCTCGGTGAGACGCTCGCCGCGCGCCAGCATCTTCTGGGTTGCGACGTCGAGATCGGAGCCGAATTTCGCAAAAGCCGCCATCTCGCGATATTGAGCGAGTTCGCCCTTGATCGGGCCGGCGACGGTCTTCATCGCCTTGATCTGCGCCGCCGAGCCGACGCGGCTTACGGAGATGCCGACATTCACGGCGGGCCGGATGCCTTGGTAGAAGAGATCGGTCTCGAGAAAAATCTGCCCGTCGGTGATCGAGATCACATTGGTGGGGATGTAGGCGGAAACGTCGTTGGCCTGGGTCTCGATGATCGGAAGGGCGGTAAGCGAGCCCGCTCCATTATCCTCGTTGAGCTTGGCCGCCCGCTCCAGCAGCCGTGAATGCAGGTAGAAGACGTCGCCCGGATAGGCCTCGCGGCCGGGCGGCCGGCGTAGCAGCAGCGACATCTGCCGGTAGGCCACCGCCTGCTTGGACAGATCGTCATAGATGATGAGCGCGTGCATGCCATTGTCGCGGTACCACTCGCCCATCGTACAGCCGGCAAACGGCGCCAGAAACTGGAGCGGCGCCGGTTCGGAGGCGGTCGCCGCGACGACGGTGGTATAGTCCATGGCCCCGGCGTCGGTCAGGGTCTTGACGATCTGCGCCACGCTGGAC
>JBOHKF010000357.1:0-5026 GCA_050729015.1 Rhizomicrobium sp.
GAGCTATCTGGCCTACGCGCTTTCCACCATTACCCAACGCGCCCTCCCCGATGCGCGCGACGGGCTCAAGCCCGTGCATCGCCGGCTGCTGCATGCGATGCGCCTTCTGGGCCTCAATCCCACCGCCGGTTTCAAGAAGTGCGCCCGCGTGGTGGGCGACGTCATCGGCAAATACCATCCCCATGGCGATCTTGCCATATACGAAGCTCTGGTGCGTCTCGCCCAGGATTTTGCGCTGCGCTACCCCCTGATCGAAGGCCAGGGAAATTTCGGAAATGTGGACGGCGATAACGCCGCTGCTATGCGCTACACCGAGAGCCGGCTTACCGAAGCGGCGAGTGCACTGCTCGAAGGCTTGGACGAAAACGCCGTGGATTTCCGTCCCACCTATGACGGCGAAGAGGAAGAGCCGGTGGTGTTGCCGGCGGCCTTTCCCAATCTTCTCGCCAACGGGGCCTCCGGCATCGCGGTGGGGATGGCGACGGCCATTCCGCCGCACAATCTTGGCGAATTGTGCCATGCGCTGGTGGCGTTGATCGAAACCCCTCACTGCCAGGAGCGGACGCTCCTGAAATACATTAAAGGGCCGGACTTTCCGACCGGCGGCATTGTGGTCGAGGACCACGGGGCCATTGCCGAGGCCTACATGACGGGCCGCGGCGGTTTTCGCGTGCGCGCGCGCTGGCAGAAGGAAGAAAGCGCTCACGGCGTCTACCAGATTGTGGTGACGGAAATTCCCTATCAGGTGCAGAAGGCCAGGCTGATCGAACGCGTCGCCGAGCTTCTGGAGCAGAAGAAATTGCCGCTTTTGGATGACATTCACGACGAAAGTGCCGACGACGTCCGAATCATTCTGTCACCCAAGAGCCGTGCCGTGGATCCCAGTCTCCTGATGGAACAGCTCTTCCGCCAGAGCGACCTGGAAATCCGCGTTCCCCTCAATCTCAATGTCCTGGACCGCGGACAAGTACCCCGGGTGATGAACCTGAAGCAGGCGCTGCAGGCCTTTCTGGACCATCGCCGCGAGGTGCTTGAGCGGCGGTCCCGCCACCGGCTGGAGCGGATCGGAGCCCGGCTCGAAGTTCTGGAGGGCCATCTCGCCGTCTATTTGAACCTCGACAAGGTGATTAAGATCATCCGCACCGAGGACGAACCGAAGACCAAGCTGATGACCGCCTTTCGCCTGAGCGACGCGCAGGTCGAGGCCATTCTCAACATGCGGCTGCGCGCCCTGCGCCGCCTCGAAGAGATCGAGATCAAAGCCGAGCATACGAACCTCATGCGCGAAGGAAAGGAACTCAATCGCCTATTGGGCTCGGACAAGCTGATGGCGGAGAAGCTTGTTCTCGAAGTGAAGGACATTGACGCCAGGTTCGGGGCCAGGACGGCGCTGGGCAAGCGTCGGACCGAGATCGCCGGCGCCAAGCAGGTGGCGGAGTTGTCGGCACTTTCCGACGCGGCCGCGGAACTGGCGAGCGCGGTCGAAAAGGAGCCCGTCACGATCGTCTGCTCGCAGAAGCTGTGGCTTAGGACGCTCAAGGGTCACCAGGAAGAAAATGATGCGATCAAATATCGTGAAGGCGACGGTCGGCGCTTTTGGATCCATGCTCTGTCCACGGATCGGCTGATGATGCTGGCGGCGGATGGACGTTTCTTCACCCTCGACTGCGGCAAGCTCCCGGGGGGGCGTGGCAACGGCGATGCCATCCGCAGCTTCATCGATCTTCCCCCGGACAGCGACATCGCATCGATGTTCGTGCATGTGCCCGGCCGCAAGCTGCTCCTGGCCGCAAGTTCCGGTCATGGCTTTGTCACCGGCGAGGACGATGCCGTCGCCGTGACAAGAAGCGGCAAGAAGGTGATGAATGTGAGGCAAGGTGCTTCGGTCATCGCCGCCCGGCCGGTTCGGGGCGACCACGTGGCGGTGGTGGGCGATAACCGCAAGCTTCTGATCTTTCCCCTGTCGCAGGTGCCGGACATGACAAAAGGGCAGGGCGTCCATCTGCAGCGCTGCAAGGAGGGCGGCCTTAAAGATGCGGCGGTGTTCGAGTGGACCCGTGGCCTTGCGGATGAGAATGGCCGGCACTTTCCTTCGGCGGAGCTTAGGGATTGGCGAGGCGAGCGCGCTCAGGCAGGACGCATGCTGCCGCGGGGCTGGGCGAAATCGGGAAGGTTCGCGCCGTGAAGCGAATGCGCGCCCGGTAGGCTCGAGAGAAATATCGCTTATACCGGCAATCCCAGGTAACGCCATAATCGCTCGACTTCGAGCATGTCGAGTTCCACCGAGGTCTCGATCTCTTCGATCAGGCCCGGGGGTTCACCTTGCCTCAGGCGCTGATGGCTGAGATGCAGCAGATTCGCAAGCGTACCGGTGATCGGCGCTTCCTTGTGGCGCTTGAGCCGCCAGCCCGGCGACGCCATCCGCACTTTAAGATCGGCATCGCTGTATTTGCCTGCCATTCTTCAAACGATCCGCCCGAACCATGACATCGCGAATGCCATAGCCGCCAGCGTCAGCAAGGTTGCCCCCATGACAAAAAAGGAAGTGATCTCCCGAGTCTCGGTTTCCCGCTGCAGCTTGGTGTTGAGCTCCTTATAGATTTTGGACAATTCGGCCTCGCTCTGGGCATGGAAATATTGCCCGTGGGTGATGTTGGCCATGGTCTTAAGGGTCTCTTCGTCCAGCACCACGTGCATAGTGCGGCCCCAGAAGGTGGTGATGGTTCCATTGGGCGTGCCGAAACCGATGGTGAAGACCCGCACTCCGAAGTTGGAGGCGATGCGCGCCGCATCGATGGGATCGGGTCCGTCGGTGTTTTTGCCGTCGGTCATCAGGATGATCGCGGCCGATTTATAGCTGCCCGGCTCTACCGGAGGTATTTTGGCCGCATCCTTCGGCTTGTTGGCGGAATCGGTGCTCAAGGGGACGCTCGCCGAGGTCGCGTTGTTGTTGCCCAGGCCGGCGGTGAATTCCTCGCCGCCGAAGCCGGGCAGCATGGTGTCGAAATGGACTTGGGGGAAAATGGTCTGAAGCGAGGTGAGCACCGCTGCGCCGATTGCCGTCATCCGCTCGGGCGTGAGGCTGTCGATTGCTTCGTCGAGCTTGGCGGTGTCGATGGTCGGCGGCTGTACGACGAAGGCGGCGCCGGAAAAGGCCACCACTCCGATCTTGACGTTGCTAGGCCGGTCATTGATGAAATTTTTGGCCGCCATTTGAGCGGCGGAGATGCGGGTGGGATTGACGTCCGAGGCGCGCATACTGCCCGATACGTCCATCGCCAGCATGATGGTTCCGCGGCGCGAGGCGAGCGTGATGGTGGCGGCGGGCCGGGCCATGGCCAGGATGAGGATGACGAGCGCGAGCAGCAGCAGCGCCGCCGGAACATGGCGCCGGACCCGGGGCCATGGACCGGCAGAGCGGCCCGCCATCACCAGCGGCAGAAATCGGAGGGCGCTTCTTTCCCGGCGCCGGATAAGCCCCCAATAGCCCAATGCCAGAAGGGGCGCGGCTAAAAGGAGCCACAGCGCGGGAGGGAAAAGGAACGTCATGGCTGAAAGCCTCCTGTTCCTGGGAAAACGCGCCCATGAGGGCCCGGGGCTCAACCACCTTATCGCGGAGGGCGCGTCCGCGCCACCGTCGGGACAACGGGAACCGGCATCTGCCCCACTCCTTTACATGGGCCTTACGCCGTTCGTGCCTTTGGAGGCGGCAAGTTCTGCCGGCGCCGCGCCGTCCAGGCTGATCGTCTGAAGCGTCGCCACGACCGTGCCGAGATTCAGCTCCGACCACAATTTCACGGGCACCACATAGCGCCCGTTGGGTGCTGCGGCATCCGGCAAATCCACGAAATCGGCGAACATTCTGGGCGGATGGCGATGGGCCACGATTTTTTGGGGATAGCCGGCGATGGGAATGAAAGAGAGTTGGCAGAGATGGGCGCTGGCGCGTTCCTGCCCATTATCGAGGGTGACCGGCTCATCCTTGAGATAGGTGAGGCGGATATCGTAGCGCCGCCGCCCGTCGAACACTTGGGCGCCCGTTCCGCAAGGCGAGTCTTTGTCCGCCTTGGCCCCGACCAGGACGGCGGTCAAGGCGCTCATAGGGTCCACTGTATCCTTCCGCTGCTCCTCGGGCACGGGGTGCTTGGATATATTCACCGGCGGATCGGTGAAGACAATTGGGTCGTCATTGGTGAAAGTGAGGGTGACGCGCTGGAGAGGATGATCGCGATAGCGCGAGTAGGAATCGTAGATCTGAGGCTCGACCCCATGAGGTTCGATGTTGCCAAGGGCGGTGGCGTCTATGATCGAGCGCCAGAAGAAGCCAATCAGACCTTGAGTCTCGAAATGCGCCCGCGTCGAATAGGATCCGCCTCTTAGCACGCCGCTATACTGCATGTGGCCGAATGGAATGTCCCAGAAGGCGAGGGAATAGCTGGCACTCACGGTGCTGGTTTTGAGGGACTGGTCGGCCGTCGCCGGGGCTGCGGCCAAAAGCATGGGCAAGGAGAAGAAAAGCCAGGTCTGTCGCATACACCTAAACCTCGCAGTTCGCTTAGCCCGCCGCGGGCAATGATAGCGGATCGGGAGGGCTGCTCAAGCCGCCTGCTGCTTGATGTTAGCGGACTGAGACTTAGACCCGCCTCATCTCATAAAGGGCGATGGCAGCCGCGTTGGAGACGTTGAGGCTTTCCACGGCCTTGGTGATGGGTATGAAAGCGCCGGTATCGCAATGTTCGCGCACCAGCTTGCGGATGCCATGTCCCTCCGAGCCCAGGACCAATGCCACATCACTTTTGGACGCAGCCTGCGCAAGCGTCTGTGCTCCTTCGCTGCCCAGGGCAACGCGCCAGAACCCCGCCTTGCCCAACTTATCCAGGGAGCGAGCGACATTCACCACCTCTACGTAGGGCACGACTTCGATTGATCCTGAAGCGGCCTTGGCCAGGGCGCCCGACTGCGGTGGGGCATGGCGATCCTGCACGACCACGCATGTCACGCCTAAGGCGGCTGCGGTCCTGAGGAT
>JBOHKF010000358.1:0-4160 GCA_050729015.1 Rhizomicrobium sp.
TCCATGGCCACCCTCTATTCGGGCTTCATCTCGAACATCCAGGACACGAACATGGCGCAGGCAGCCACGCAATTGTCCCTCGACCAGACCCAGCTCCAAGCGGCGCTGCAAGTGACCTCAGGCCTCAACCGATTGTCGCTTCTGAACTATCTGCCGGTCTCCGCCACCGGCGGGTAGTCTCGTTGCGGTTCCGGGCGTCCGTCCGTATAAGCCGCTTCATGGAAAAGCCTTCCCGGATCGTCGTCGCCATGTCAGGCGGCGTGGATTCCTCCGTGGCCGCCGCCCTTATGAAGCGCCAGGGCCATGAAGTAGTGGGAATTACGCTTCAGCTTTATCCCGAAACCGCGCCCAAGCAGAAAGGTGCCTGTTGCGCGGGCCAGGATATCCACGACGCCAGACGCGTCGCAGAGGCGCTGGGCATTCCTCATTATGTGCTCGATTATCAAAGGCGATTCGCCCAGAAGGTAATTGACGATTTCGCCGACGCCTATGCGCGGGGCGAAACCCCCATTCCCTGCGTTCGCTGCAACGAAAGAGTGAAATTTGCCGACCTTATGCAGGCCGCGCGCGAGCTTGGCGCCGATGCTCTGGCGACGGGTCATTATGTGCGGCGCACCGTGGGGCAAGAGGGGCCGGAACTGCACACCGCCTGCGACCAAAGCCGCGACCAGAGTTATTTTCTTTTCACCACCACCAAAGCGCAACTGGAATATTTGCGCTTTCCCGTGGGCGGCATGGAAAAGGCCGCCGTGCGGCGCCTTGCGGCCGAGCTTGGCCTGGCGACTGCCGCCAAACCCGACAGCCAGGACATCTGTTTCGTGCCGAGTGGCCGCTACAGCGCCATAGTAGAGAAGCGCCACCCCGGCCGTCCCGGCGATATCGTGGATCAGGCGGGGAACAGGTTAGGCACGCACCGGGGGATCATCCATTTCACCGTAGGCCAGCGCAAAGGGCTGGGCCTTTCGGGGCGGGGCGAGCCGCTTTTCGTCTTGAAGCTCGACGCGGCCAAGGCGCAGGTGGTGGTCGGTCCGCGGCAAGCCCTGATCGCCGACGGCGTTCTTCTGGGTGACGTGAACTGGCTTTTGAAGGCGGACGCGCCTTTCGATTGTGCCGTCAAGCTTCGCTCGATGCGTCCTGCGGTGGCGGCGCGAGTCGTGCCGCTTGCCGAGCGCGCGGCCCGGGTGGAATTGCCGTCCGGTGAAGAGGCGGTCGCTCCGGGCCAAGCCTGCGTGTTTTATGACAAAGGACGCGTTCTGGGCGGTGGTTGGATCAAATCCGTCTCGGCCGTGGCCTTGCCTGCGGGATAGGGATTTTGCGAGGCGGCGGGCTGCTTGACAGCCCGCGGGCACGCTTCTACATGCGGCGCTTCTCGGCCGGACCGGGCGGCTCAAGGCACCGTAGCTCAGCGGTAGAGCAGGGGAATCATAATCCCTTGGTCGGCGGTTCAAATCCGTCCGGTGCTACCAGTTTCAGCGGGCGGGGGCGCTTTGAGGGCATAACCGGATGGCTGGTGCAACCCGGCCTCCTTGCCTAGGCTGTGCTGGAAGAGTCCGGTTCGACGCATGACCCTTCCGGTGACCATCGACGATGTCCGCGCTGCGGCAAAGGCCATTGCCGGCGAGGTGCTGCATACGCCCACCCGCCATTCCCGCACCATGTCGGAAATCGCGGGCTGCGAAGTTTATTTCAAATTCGAGAATCTGCAATTCACCGCCTCCTTCAAGGAGCGCGGCGCGCTCAACCGCCTCAAGGCGCTTTCGCCGGAAGAGCGCAAGGCCGGAGTCGTCGCCATGAGCGCCGGCAACCACGCCCAAGGGGTTGCCTATCATGCCGGCCGTCTCGGGGTTCCCGCCACCATCGTGATGCCGGAAACAGCGCCTTTCATCAAGGTCAAGCATACCAGCGATTTCGGAGCCACCGTCATTCAGCAAGGGCGTGACCTCAAGGAAGCCGATGTTGCCGCCCGCGCCATCGCCGAAAAGAGCGGGCGCATCTTCATTCATCCCTATGACGACGCCAAAGTCATCGCCGGCCAAGGCACGCTGGCGCTCGAAATGCTGGAGGACGCTCCCGGGCTCGACACATTGGTGGTCCCGGTGGGGGGTGGAGGGCTGATCTCGGGGATCGCCGTCGCCGCCAAGGCCATCAATCCCGCCATCGCGATCTATGGTGCGCAGGCCGCGCTCTATCCGGTGATGCGCCAGGCCTTGCGCGGGGAGACCCCGAGCGGAGGGCCGCCAGCCCAGACCTTGGCTGAAGGCATCGCCGTCAAGCAACCCGGCACGCTCACCACCCAGATCGTCAAGGCATTGGTGCAAGACATTCTGCTGGTGAACGAAGAGGCGATGGAGCAGGCGCTGGCGATGATGCTGGAGATCGAGAAGAGCGTGATCGAAGGGGCGGCGGCGGCGGGTCTGGCGGCGGTGCTCAAGAACCGTGAGCTTTTCAGGGGCCGAAAAGTCGGGATCGTGATTTCCGGCGGCAACATAGACATGCGCATGGTGTCCAACGTGATCCTGCGCGAGCTTGCCCGCGAAGGGCGCATTCTCGCTTTGGACGTGGCCATCGCCGACCAGCCGGGGGCCCTGGCGCGGGTGGCGGCGCTGGTAGGGCGCGCCGGCGGCAATATCCTGGAAGTGTCACACAACCGGATGATGAGCGGCCATTCCGCGAAATCGGCGACCTTGGGGATGGTGATCGAAGCTCGCGATGCCCAGCATGCGGCGGAGATCCGCCGCATGCTGGAGGATGGCGGCTTTCCAGTTGCGAGCAACCATGCTCATGGCAATCCGGGTTAACCAACAGAACAGAGCGCTCTTTGCCTTTCCGGGCGGCCGTCCTACTTTGGCACGCAGGATGCCCAAGAATTTCGCGGAAATCACCGGCGTGATCGTTTGCGCCATCGTCACTTTCGGCGCCGATCTCGACATTACTTACGCGATGTTGCTTGGAATTGCCGCGGGCGCGCTGGCGATCTTCTTCGTTTCCCTGGCCGAGGCCAAGGGCGCAACCAGGCGTTAAGCGCCTTCCGCCGGGATCGAATTGAGGGATTCTTCCAGTTCCTGGAACGTCGGCTGATAGGCGCTCGGCACGCTGCCGCGGCCGATTTCCACCGATACTTGAGCGGCGTTACCGTGCAGGTGCGCGACCAGGATGTCGCGGATCACGTGATAGAAGAGTGTATCCTCGTCGACGATGGATTTTAGACGCTGGCCCATGGGCCCGACGATGCCATAGGCCAGGAAAACGCCCATGAACGTACCGACCAGGGCCGAGCCGATCATCTTGCCCAGCACTTCCGGCGGCTCGCTGATCGCCCCCATGGTCTTGATCACGCCCAGCACCGCGGCCACGATACCCAAAGCCGGAAGGCCGTCTGCCATCGTCTGGAGCGCATAGGCGGAAGCCAACGATTCCTGGTGGTGCTTATCCAATTGCTTGTCCATCGCGGTTTCGACCTGATGCGGATCTTCCAGGCTCATGGTCATCATTCGCAGCGTATCGCAGATGAAAGCCAGCGAGAAATGATCGGTCATTATCCGGGGATAGCGCTTGAAGATCGAGGATTCGTGGGGACGCTCGATATGCGCTTCGAGGGCGATCAGGCCTTTGGATTTCATGGTTTTGGTGAGAAGGAACAGAAGGCAGAGGAGGTCGCGATAGTCGCCGGGTTTCCAGGTGGGCCCGGAAATGACCTGGCTCAGCGAGCCCCCGAATTTCTTGAGGCTGTACACCGAGCCGGCGATCAGGAGGGCTGCCAGAGCCGCACCCAGAATGGTGAGGAGCTCATGGGGCGCCGCCTCGATCACCGCGCCCAGCGACCCGCCCGATATGATGAAGCCGCCGAAGACGCAGGCGAACAGAATGACGATGCCGGCGATTTGAAGCATGAAGAGGCGCCCGCGCTTGATCCTCGCGCGCCTGCGCGCGCGCCTTCATTATTAATGCCGGCCCTTAAGGAGCGATGAATTGACAGGCCGGGCGGGAATGGCAAGCGTTAATGCTTCCTCAATTCTTGACCGCCGCGGCCTTAATTGCCGGCATCATCTGACCTCGAGGTCATGCAAGTCTTCCTGCCGGCGCCAAGGACCGCGGTAATTCTCCGCCGGCTTGCGCCGGCGATCCGGTCCGCAATAACTCGCGCATCGCACGAACGGGCG
>JBOHKF010000359.1:0-8990 GCA_050729015.1 Rhizomicrobium sp.
GGCTACAATTGGCGCAGCAACAAGGGCTATGGCACGCCCGAGCATTGCGAAGGGCTGAAAGCCCATGGCATTACCCCGCATCATCGCCGCAGCTTCGCGCCCGTCCGGGCGATTCTGGCCGGCTGGCAAATCGCTCCCCCCGAGGTGATGACGGCGGCCACGGTCATAGCGGCAGCGTAGGATCGGGCACGCGGCCCCAGGCCCTCGTGCATGAGACCGGGCGGATGAGGGGCCGTTCGCCGACAGCCTCACCAGGGCCAGGCCATCCACCATGAACCGGCAATCGAGGGCTTTCGGTCTAAATCTGGTAGGGGGAGAAGTCTGGGACTCAAGGTCTCAAGCATTTGATTCTTCTGACTCTTGACGCCTGATTCGCCCCGAATCACTGTGGGTGAAACTGTGGATGATTCGGCGCCGAAGATGGACGCACTCGTCAAGGACCAGGTGATCGAAGGCGACTGCGTGACGCGCATGAATGCCCTGCCAGAACTTTCTGCCGACATGATTTTCGCCGATCCGCCCTACAATCTGCAACTCAAGGGCGAACTTCTGCGTCCCAACCAGTCCAAGGTGGATGGCGTCGACGACCTCTGGGACCGGTTCGAAAGCTTCGAGGCGTATGACCATTTCACCGGCGATTGGCTGAACGCGGCAAGACGGGTGTTGAAGGACACCGGCTCCATCTGGGTGATCGGCTCTTATCACAATATCTTCCGGGTGGGCGCGGCTCTCCAAGACCTCGGCTTTTGGATCCTGAACGACGTGGTTTGGCGCAAGACCAATCCCATGCCCAATTTCAAGGGCAAGCGTTTCACCAATGCGCATGAAACCTTGATTTGGGCCGCCAAGCATCCCAAACAGTCCTACACCTTCAACTATGACGCCATGAAGGCGCTCAATGACGAACTCCAGATGCGCTCCGACTGGACCCTCCCCATCTGCGCCGGAGCCGAGCGCATCAAGACTGCGCAAGGCGGCAAGGCCCACTCCACCCAGAAACCGGAAGCGCTGCTTCATCGCGTGATTCTGGCGTCCACCAGGCCGGGAGATCTGATCCTCGATCCGTTTTTTGGCTCAGGCACCACCGGCGCGGTGGCTAGGCGCCTGGGCCGCCATTTCATCGGGATCGAACGGGAAAAGACCTATGCCGACCTGGCGCGGGCGCGCATCGCCGAGGTCCGCCCCGCCGAACCACAAGCGCTCGAAGTGACCAAGTCCAAGCGCGCCGAGCCGCGCATTCCCTTCGGCTGGGTGGTGGAGCGCGGCCTTCTTGCGCCCGGCACTGTTCTTCAGGGCATCAGACCGCATCAGAAAGCCAAGGTGCGCGCCGACGGCACCCTCGTCTGCGCTGGGGCTAGCGGTTCGATCCATCGCATCGGGGCGCATGTGCAGGGCCTCGACGCCTGCAACGGCTGGACCTTCTGGCAATACCGGACCGAGACTGGCGCGTTGGTGCCGATCGACGTGCTGCGTCAGCGACTGAGGGCAGAAGTGGTTTAACCCGCTCCGCTCAGTCCAGGCTCAATTTTTGCAACGCCTGGGGAAGCGCGCTTTCCTTGCCGGTCGTGCTCGCGGTCGCGTCCAGCAAAGGATCGAGCCCGTGCACCACGATCTTGCGCATCACCGTGGGCAGCGCTACCTCGCCCAGCCTTTCCGCGCGGATCCATTGTCCGGCCGCTTTCGAACGCTTCGCAAGCGTCGCGAAATAGACCTCGACTTCAAGTTCGAAATGGGTGAAGCCATGGCGCACCAGCCCCACGCGCTTTTTCCACGGCGCCGCAAAAGGTGCCTGTTTCATGGCCTCTCGCCGCGAGGGAAAGTCGTTGCTCCAGGGTCCCAGCGGCGGTTCCAGCATGGACGCGAGTAGACCCTTGCCCGGGCGCTTGCGAAGAAGCACTGCACCATTGCCGTCCTGGGCGACAAAGGCTGCGCCCCGTTTCAAGGGCCGCGGGCGTCTCTCCTTCTTGACGGGCAAGCTTGCCGCGATCCCTTTGCGGCGGGCGACGCAATCATCCGTCCACGGACAACGGCCGCAAGCCGGCCCTTTGGGGGTGCAGACGCCGGCCCCCAAATCCATCAAGGCCTGGACGAAATCCCCCGCCCGCGCCGGAACCAACCTTGAAGCCAAGGCATACAATTCTGCCTTGCCGCCGGGCATGGGCGTGGCAACGGCATAAAGCCGGGCGATCACCCGCTCGACATTGACGTCAACCGCCAGTTCCCGCGCGTCAAAGGCAATGGCCGCGATGGCGCCGGCAGTATAGCGGCCCACGCCCGGGAGAGCGCGCAAGCCGGCCACCGTCCTGGGAAACGCGCCTTCCATTTCGTCGGCCACGATCCGGGCCGTGCGATGGAGATTGCGGGCGCGGGCGTAATAGCCAAGCCCCGCCCAGGCGGCCAGCACCTCATCCTCCTTTGCCGCCGCCAGGGCATGAATGTCGGGCCAGCGCGAAAGAAACTTGCGGTAATAGCCCGCGACCGCCTTGACCGTGGTCTGTTGCAGCATGATTTCCGAGAGCCAGACCCGATAAGGATCGGCGCGCCTACCCATAGGGGCGCGCCAGGGAAGCCTGCGGGCATGGCGGCCGTACCATTGCAGAAGACCCGCGGCCAAATCGGCCGGGGTGGCAATTTTCCGCTCGGGTTTTTTCTTGGAGATTGGCATAGTCGGGAACATGACGCGAAGGCAGAGGACGGACAACCCGACCGATTCAACCCCGCCCCGGCGAGGGCGCGCGGTGGGCGTGGGCAATGTTGCAACCGAGGCCGCGTCTGCCGCCTTCCGGCGTGCCGGCTTTCCGGACGCGAGCCTCTTGCTCCATTGGCGCGAGATTGCGGGGCATGAGGTCGCGCGCGTGTCCCGGCCCATGAAGTTTCAGGAAACACCGACCGGCGGCTTGCTGACGCTCGTTTGCGAGCCGGGCGCGGCGCTGTTTCTGGGCCATGACGCTCGCGCGCTGACGGGCCGAATCAACGCCTATCTAGGCCGCCCTGTGATCGCCCGCGTGAAATTCACGCAACGCACGCTCCTTGCCGAAGCCCCGCCCCCACCCCCCGTTTCCCCCCCTGGGCCACCGCCGGGCCCGGACGACCCCCTGTATCGTTACCGGGGCCCGGAGCCGCTAAAGGCCGCGCTCGACCGCCTCGCCCGCTGGCAGAGGCGTCGTTGAGCAAAACCTCGTCCTCTGCCAAAACAACGGCTCGAAGGAGAATCACCCATGTCGCGCAAAGCCTGGATCGTCATCGCCATTGCCGTGGTGGCGCTGGTCGGCATCGGTGTCGCCTCTTTCCTGGTCAACAACCAGAGCGCGGAGGCAACCAATAGCGCCAACCCCGGCTACACGCTCGTCGCCACCGATCGCACCATGGGCAACCCCAAGGCGCCCGTCACATTGATCGAGTACGGTGCGCCCAGTTGCTCGATTTGCGCCGCCTTTTTCACGGACGAGTTTCCCAGACTCAAGCGCGACTACATAGACACCGGCAAGGTCTATTACGTATTCCGGGTCTTTCCCTTGCGCGAACTGGACGGCGATGTCGAGAAGATGGCGCGCTGCCTTCCTGAGGATAAGTATTTTCCGTTCATTGACCTCATGTGGCGGAATCAACCCAAATGGGACAACGCGGAATATCCGGGCATAGCCGATCCTCACGCGGCCCTTGTCCAACTGGGCCGGGTGGCCGGTATGAGCGCCGAGCAGGTGGACCAATGCATCGCCAACAAGGCGCAGGACGATCGCATCAACAAGGTCGCCGCCGAGGCCGAGCAAAGATACGCGATCACCGCTACGCCGACGTTCATCGTGGACGGCGTGCCGCAATCGGCCGGGAGCATCCCATACGACCAGTTGGCGAAGATCCTCGATGCCAAAATTTCCAAGAAGACCAAATGACCGTCGTTGAGATGCCGGAGCATTCGTCTTGAAATTCACCCGGCTGAGACTTTCCGGCTTCAAATCGTTCGTCGAGCCGACGGACCTTCATATCGAGCCCGGCCTCACCGCGGTGATCGGACCCAATGGCTGCGGCAAGTCCAATCTCTTCGACGCGATGCGCTGGGCGATGGGCGAGACCCGTCCCACCTCGGTCAGGGGCAGCGAGATGGACGACGTAATCTTCTCCGGCAGTGCCGGACGGCCCGCCCGCAATGTCGCGGAAGTGACGCTGCTCATAGATAATTCCGCCCGCAAAGCGACCGGGCCCTACGCCGATTTCGACAGCATCGAAGTCTCCCGGCGCATCGAGCGCGAAGCCGGCAGCGTCTATCGCATCAACGGCCGCGACGTGCGCCAGCGCGATGTGCAGATATTTTTCGCCGACGCCTCCTCCGGCGCGGCCTCGACCGCCTTTGTGCGCCAAGGCCAAATTGGGCTCCTTATCAGCCAGAAACCGTTGGCGCGCCGCGCCATCCTGGAGGAAGCCGCCGGCATCTCCGGCCTTCACCAGCGCCGCCATGAGGCGGAGTTGCGCCTCAAGGCCGCGGAGGCGAATCTCGCGCGCCTGGAAGACGTGATCCGCGAAGTTGACACGCAACTTGCCCAACTGAAACGCCAGGCGCGGCAGGCATCCCGCTACCGCAATCTTTCCGGTCATATCCGCAAGGCCGAAGCACTCGCGCATTTTTTGCGCTGGACCCTGGCTGCGGCGCGGGCCCGTGAGGCGGCCGGGGAACTTGCCGCCGCCGCCGCCCAGGTGGCGGTCGCCACCGAAACTGCGGCCAGAACTTCGACCCTGCAAAGCGAAGCTGCCGCCACATTGCCGCCGCTCCGCGAGGCCGAGGCCGGGAAATCGGCTGCCCACCAACGTCTGATTGTGGCGCGAGAGCAATTGGACGCCGAGGAAGTGCGCGCCCGCGCGGCGGCACAACGGCTGAGGCAGTTGCTCGCCCAAGGCGATGCCGACATCGCCCGCGAGGAGAGCCTGGATCGCGATGCCGAAACCGCGCTCGACAACCTCTCCGCCGAAGGCGGCCGCCTGAAGCAGGCTGCCGCCAGTGCCGAGTCCGATATCGCCGGCGCCGAAACGCGTTCGGCAGAATTGGACAAAAAACTGCTGGCGGCAGACCAGGCGCTTGAAAGGCTTAATCTCGAACTTTCGCAATGGAACGCCGACAAGACCAGCCACCAACGCGGCCGCGATCTTGCCGCCGGTCTCGCCGGGTCTACCGCAGCGCAGCTTGAAGAGGCGCGAGAGCGTCTTGCCCATGCGATGGCGGTGGCGGCGCCCGACGTTTCAACTCTGGACAGCACCACCGAATCTGCACGCGCCGCTTCGGAGGAAGCGAAACGCAGCGCCATAAGGGCCCGTGACAACTGGACCCGCGCCGAAGAGGTCGAACAGGAAATGCGCGCGCCCCTGGAAGCGGCCGAAGGTGACGTCCATCGCGTCCAAGGGGAAATCAAGGCCTTAAGCCTGCTTCTTCATCCCGAAGGCGAGGGATTGTTCCCGCCGTTGATTGATGCGGTGACGGTGCAGGCCGGCTATGAAGCGGCGCTCGCGGCCGCGCTGGGCGACGATTTACAGGCACCGCTGGACGAAGCGAGCCCCCATCATTGGCGCGATCTTGGCAGCTTCGCCACGAGCCACCCCTTGCCGAGCGGCTCCCGGCCCTTGAGCGATTTCGTCAAAGCACCCGGCACCCTCGAACGCCGGCTTTCCATGACGGGATTGGTCTTCCCCGACCAGGGGCGTTCCTTGCAGAAAGAGTTGAAGCCCGGCCAGAGGCTGGTGACGGCGCGGGGCGATCTTTGGCGCTGGGATGGTTATGCGGCATCGGCCGACGCACCCTCGCAGGCCACGCTCAGGCTTTCGCAGCGCAATCGCCTGAAGGAACTCGAGCAAGAAGCCCGGCGGGCCAAGGAGGCGCGCGCCGAGCACTTCGCTCTTTGGTCGGAAGCAAAAAAGTCCGCCGGGCAAACCCGCGAGGAAGCGCGCGAAGCCGAAGAAGCCGAGCGCAGGATGGAACAAGCGCTGATCGCGGCCCAGGATGAAAGCACGCGGACAGCCCGCGCCCAAGCCGAACGGGCGAGCGCGCTCGCAACGCTGGAAGCCGAAATCCGCCGGCTTGAACAATCCTTGGCCACCGCCGAGGAGTCCAGGCTGGCCGCGATGCGGGCACTCCAAGACTTGGGGGACGGCGCGCGCCTTTCGGGGTCGGTGGCGGATGCGCGCGCCAGGGCATTCGAGTTCCGTGCCTCGAACGGCGAGGCGCGCGCGGGCCTCGAAGCCTTGAAGCGGGAAGGCGAGGGAAGGCGGGAACGCCTTGCCGGACTTGGCCATGAGATCGCGCGCTGGCAGTCCCGCCGGACGGCAACGGCCAGCCAGATATCCGAGCTCACCCGGCGGCGCCAGGAGTTGAGTTCGGACCTTCTGGGCGCCGAACGGGTGCCCCAGGAGGTGGCGGGCCGCCGGAACGCCCTTCTGGGGGCTATCGCGGAAGCGGAGGACCAACGGCGCAGGGCAACCGATGCGCGGGTTGTCGCCGAGACCGTGCTGGCGGAAGCCGACAAGCATGCCAAGGGTGCCGGCCAGGTCCTGGCCCAGGCGCGCGAGGAACGCGCTCGCGCCCAGGCCGTGTCGGAGAGCGCCGAAATACGCATCGAGGAATTGCGGACCCGCATCCATGACGAGCTGGAATGCGAGGCTCAAGAATTGGCGGATCGGGCCGATATCAAGGAAGGCGACGAATTGCCGTCGCTGGAACAGGCTGAAAAGAAGGTCGAGCGCCTCAAACAGGAACGCGAGCTGCTGGGCGGCGTCAATCTCAGAGCCGAGGAAGAAGCCGATGAGCACGAGGCGCGGGTCAAGAGCCTCTGCTGTGACCGGGACGATCTCGTCGGGGCGATTGAGCGGTTGCGCCGGGGCATTCACAGCCTCAACCGCGAAGGCCGCGAACGGCTCCTGAAATCCTTCGAGAAGGTGAACCGGAATTTCCAGGATTTGTTCATCCGGCTGTTCGAAGGCGGCGAAGCGCGACTCACATTCACCGAGTCCGACGATCCGCTTGAAGCAGGGCTCGAGATCTTCGCCCGTCCGCCCGGCAAGCGGCTGCAATCGCTGGCACTGCTTTCGGGTGGCGAGCAGGCGCTTACGGCGCTGGCCTTGATCTTCGCCGTCTTCCTGGTCAATCCCGCACCGGTCTGCGTGCTGGACGAAGTGGACGCGCCGCTTGACGACGCCAATGTCGAGCGCTTCTGCAATCTGCTGGACCAAATGACGGAATTGTCCGAGACGCGCTTCCTGGTGATCACCCACCATGCGCTTACCATGTCGCGCATGAACCGGTTGTTTGGCGTCACCATGGCCGAGCGGGGCGTGAGCCAACTGGTCTCGGTGAGTCTCGCCGAGGCCGACAAGGTGGCGGCAGAATGAAACCCGGCCTCGGGCCATTTCGCCGCGTCCGCTCAAAGAGCGTGTAACAACAATGGCTTGCGCCAAACCTGTCTTTCTTGACACCCTATAGGCGCATCCCTATGGTCCGCGCGCCTTCGCCCTTGCGAAAGCCTGGCCTTTAGCCTGTTTTCGGCAAGCGGGAGACGATGATGCCGTCTCAAGATCCCGACAGGCTGCGCGCGTTGGGCCGACGCCTCGAAGCAGTTAAGAGCCGCCGCGCCAAGAGCCCTCCGCCGCGCCAGTTTGGCATCGCCGGCCGGTTCGCGAGCGAGCTGGTCGCGGCGCTGGTCGTGGGTGGGGCACTGGGATGGGGGCTGGACTGGCTTTTCGGTCGGTTCGGATTTCACACCCGCCCGGTTTTTCTGATTGTGTTTTTCGTGCTGGGCGCAGCGGCGGGCATCCGCAATGTGCTGCACGCCGCTGCCGAGATCAACGCCCGGATGGCGCCCAAGGACGTGGAGAAGTAAGGCCCGTGGCAATCACGCTGACCCCGATGGAACAATTCGAGGTGAGGCCTCTCGTGGCGCAACCACTGTTACACATCGCCGGCCATCCCATCTATTTCACCAACCAGGCGCTGTTGATGGCGATCGTGGTCGTCACGACCGCGTTGTTTCTGGTCGTCACCGTCAAGCCGGGTCGGCTGGTGCCGACCCGCGGCCAGTCCATGGCGGAAGCATCCTATGAGTTCGTCGCCAACATGATCCATTCGGCGACCGGCGAAGACGGCCTCAAATTCTTTCCCTTCATCTTCACTCTTTTCATGTTTCTGACTTTCTGCAACGTCCTGGGCATGATCCCGGGGAGCTTCACCGTCACCAGCCAGATCGCCATCACATTCGCTCTGGCGGCATTCGTGGTTGCCATGGTGATCGTGGTCGGTTTCATGCGGCACGGATTGCGCTTTCTCACTCTCTTCGTGCCCGAGGCGCCAATCTATCTGTTGATCCTTCTGGTGCCGATCGAGGTGATCTCCTTCTTCACCCGGCCGATCAGTCTTTCCGTCCGTCTGTTCGCCAACATGCTGGCGGGCCATACCATGCTGGCCGTGTTCGCCGGATTCGTTGTGGCGCTGGGCTCGGCCGGCGGCCTCTTTATGGCCCTTGCCATCGCGCCCCTCCTCCTCATTGTCGCCATCATGCTGCTCGAATTCCTGGTGGCGTTCCTGCAGGCCTATGTTTTCGCGATTCTCACCTGCATTTACCTCAACGAAGCGCTTCACCTCCACGACAACCACTGAAACAAAGGGACTCAACCAAATGGAACTTGCAGCGGCAAAGATGATCGGAGCCGGCATTGCCTGCATCGCCTTGGTCGGTGCCGGCATCGGCATCGGCAATGTGTTCGGCTCGTATCTGGCGGGAGCGCTGCGCAATCCGGGCGCAGCCCCCACCCAGGTCACCAACCTGCTTCTGGGCTTCGCGCTTTGCGAAGCGACCGGCCTGTTCGGCCTGGTGATCGCGCTCATCATCCTGTTCACATAATCGCCCGACGATCGACGCATGATTGATGCTGGCTCCATGAACGCGACGACGGAGCAGCCCGTGCCCCATAAGGGATCGGGCGGCTTCCCGCCATTTGACACGACGACCTTCCCC
>JBOHKF010000360.1:0-5956 GCA_050729015.1 Rhizomicrobium sp.
GCGGCGCACGCTCATATTTTCGCCGATCCTTGCCACGAGGGCAACGAGGGCCTCGCCCACGGTACTGCCGGCGTGCGGCGCGGCCAAAAGCCGGGTCAGGTCGCCTGCTTCCTGGAGCGCAAGTTCCGCCGCCCGCTTGACGAAGCTTTTGAATTCATCGTTGCGGGCGACGAAATCGGTTTCGGCATTGACTTCGACCAGGGCGCCAGCACCGTTGCCGACCGCCACGCCGATAAGGCCCTCGGCGGCGGCGCGTCCGGCCTTTTTGGCGGCCTTGGCAATGCCTTTCTTCCGCAGCCAATCGACCGCGGCTTCCATGTCGCCTTGGGTTTCGTTCAAAGCGGCCTTGCAGTCCATCATGCCGGCGCCGGTCTTATCGCGCAGGTCCTTCACCATGACCGCGGTGATGTTCGCCATTGACGTCTCCATTCGTGGCGCGGGGCCGCTTCGAGGGCGGCATAACGCAAATTCGATCAGGCGCCCGCTTCGGCTGGCGCCCCTTCCACATGGCTCGCTGGGTCCAGAACTTCCTCCGCCGCACCCACGTCCACCCCCGCCTCAACCTGGCTTTGGCCCAGACCGTCAATGATGGCCCGCGCCGCAAGTTCGCAATAGAGCGCGATCGCGCGCGCGGCGTCGTCGTTGCCTGGAACCGGGTAGGCAATGCCGTCTGGGTCGGAATTCGAATCCAGGATCGCGGTCACCGGGATGCCGAGCTTGCGCGCTTCAGCGACGGCGATCGCCTCCTTGTTGGTGTCAATCACGAACAGCATGTTGGGAAGGCCGCCCATTTCCTTGATCCCGCCCAAAGCGCGCTCGAGCTTGTCCTGCTCGCGCAAAAGACCCAGCAGCTCCTTTTTTGTAAGGCCGGAATGTTCGGCACCCGAAAGCGTCTCTTCGATGGTGCGCAGGCGCCGGATCGAATGGCTGATGGTCTGCCAGTTGGTGAGCGTGCCGCCCAGCCAGCGATGGTTCACATAATATTGCGCGCAGCGCTTAGCCGCCGCCGCAATCGGATCGGACGCTTGCCGCTTGGTACCCACGAACAGGATGCGCCCGCCCTCGGCCGCCACCTGCCGCAAGGCTACCAGCGCTTGGTGCAACAGGGGCACGGTCTGGGTGAGATCCATGATATGGATATCGTTGCGCGCGCCGTAAATATAGGACGCCATCTTGGGATTCCAGCGCTGGCGGCGATGGCCGAAATGGGCGCCTGCTTCCAAAAGCCCGCGCATGGAAAAGTCCGGCAAAGCCATGAGAGTCTCTCCTTTACCGGTTGGCCAGACGCGCGGGTTATCCTGGTTGGGCCGGCCCCCTTCCGGGGCCCGCCGCGCAAGGACACCGGACGGGGAAGCCGGAACACCCGGCCTGACCCACCCGCGCGTGCGAGATGGCGGGGCTTATAAGGGCGGGGGGCCTCTCACGCAACCCCGATCCCATGGGCGCGGCCGGTCCATTCCTTACCGCCTTCATGCTAGAAAATTGTGTCATGACCTCACCGCTGCGCCCCCTCCTCGGCCAATTGTGCCCCAACGGCATCATCGAAGTGGCGAAATTGGGTTTGGACAGGGCCGGGCTGATCCCGCTCTGGTTCGGGGAAAGCGATCTGGTCACTCCTTCCTTCATCCGCGAGGCAGCTATCAAGGCCTTGAACGAGGGAAAGACCTTTTACACCTGGGCGCGCGGAATTCTCGAACTGCGCGAGGCCATCGCCCGGTACCATCAAAGAACCTTGGGCGTTCCCGTCGATCCCGAGCGCATCACCGTTCCCG
The DNA here is from genome assembly GCA_050729015.1 of Rhizomicrobium sp. Taxonomy (GTDB): domain Bacteria; phylum Pseudomonadota; class Alphaproteobacteria; order Micropepsales; family Micropepsaceae; genus Rhizomicrobium. The sequence goes on from JBOHKF010000360.1 coordinate 1,773, forward strand.
GCGCGGCCATGCTTTCGATTGTCACTGCGTTCTCCTGCGTTGTCGAGCATGGCGACAATGTGGTTATCGTCGCTCCCGTATGGCCGAACATTTTTCATGCCGCCCAGGTCGCGGGCGCCAGCGTTCGCCTGGTGCGCCTTGACGAGGACTGGACGAAAGACTGCTGGCGCCTCGACCTCGACAAGCTTTTCCGGAAATGCGATTCCCGCACCAAGGCGATCGTCATTTCAACTCCCAACAATCCCACCGGCTGGATGGCGGCCCAAGCGGAGCAGCAGGCGCTGCTTGCCTTCGCCCGCCGCCGCGGCATCGCTATCATAAGCGACGAAGTCTATGGCACCCTGGTCTATGATGGGACGCCGCATGCACCATCCTTTCTTCAGATCGCAGACGAGGATGACGATGTCTTCGTGATCAACAGCTTCTCCAAACCCTGGGCAATGACCGGCTGGCGCATCGGCTGGCTCACCCACCCACGGAAGCTCTCTTCCGCGATGGGTCTTCTCGCGCCCGCCAGCAACACTGGCAGCGCCAATTTCAATCAGTATGGCGCGCTGGCTGCGCTCACCCCTGAAGGGGACGCGTTCCGCGAAGCTTTACGCGTCCGCTGCCAGGCCAACCTCAAGCTGATCGCCGATTTCATTGAGGCGCAGAACCGGGTTCGCTGGATGAAACCGCAAGGCGCCTTCTATGGCTTCCTCAATATCGAAGGCCTTAAAGACAGCCTGGCTTTCGCCAAGGAATTGGTGCTGAAGGCCAATGTGGGGACCGCACCGGGCTCTGCCTTCAGCCTGGGCGATCCTCGCGATGAGGCATATTTGCGCGTCTGCTTTGCCCGCGATGCAGAGGGATTGAAGGAGGGCCTGAACCGCATCGAAACGATGCTGAGAGCCGGCTAAGCTCTTCTTCGCCGTCTCGGACGCTTCCCAGCTTGGGACAGCTTGAGCCTCTTGCAGCCCCTTCCCCTGGTATCATTCTTGGGAGCGGCGAGATAGAACTGCTGCGAAGGGGAATTGTTATGCCGTTTTTTGCGGCGCGAGAAAAACGGGAGGCGCGATAATGCCCTCTTCCCAGGATCACCGAGGTTCGACCAAGGCGATGCCCGTCGGGAAGTCCACCAAGAGCGCCCAAAAATCGGCCAGAGATTTGACGTTGCCGGTCGCCGCAATTCCGCCGCGACTGAGCGCTGCAGCAAGCGTCTCCTGGCCAAGGATGACGGGCTCGATGACCCGGCGCGTTGTCGTTACGGTAACGTCGGCATGCGTGTCCGTTTTCCCGTCTAACCAGGTCAGCGCTCCGTGCTCAAGGGTGGTGGACAGCGACTCATGGGTGTCCGTAAAGCACCAGTCGATCAGGATTTTCACAGTCCCGGCGCGAGGACCGTCTATGCGAGTGCCGAGATAGTCGAATAACTCTCCGGCCGACATTGCGTGTAATATCTCCGGACTGACAGCAGGCCCGAAGCGTTGCGTGGCAACCGCGCTGCTCCGCAATCTCTGCGCCGCCAGCAGGTAGGAATTGCGCCATGGTGCGGCCTCCGCGAGATAGCCCAGATGTTCGAACGCATCTGCGGCCAGATTGCGCGCATCCTTGTTCGATGGATCGGCAAATACGACCTGGTCCATGACTTCGGCCACCCAACGATAATTTCCGGCTTTGAAATCATCGCGCGCCCGCGCAATCGCCGTGTCGGCGCCACCCATATACGCGACATACTTCTTCGCTTCTTCAACCGGCGGCAAGCGGTCCAGATTGGCAGGATTGCCGTCATACCAGCCCAGGTATCGCTGATAGACTGCCATGGCATCTTGGGGGAGCGTGCCATAATAACCGCGCAGAGACCGATCATTCTCCAGTCCGGGCGGCATCGTTAGCGCCGCGGCGATCTCTCGTGGCTCCATTCCATCATTCATCATCCGCACGGTTTGGTCGTGAATGTATTTGTATAGGTCACGATGGTTTGCCAGCGCGGCACGCACCCGGGCATTGCCCCACACGGGCCATTGATGCTGGTTGATCATGATCCGTACATCGCCGCCAAAGCGGTCGAGCGCGGTGTTCAGGGCGTCCGACCAGCTCAGGGCGTTGCGCACAAAGGTCCCGCGAATCGGTAGAAGATTATGCAGCGTATGCGTGGCGTCTTCACCCACATCCAGGACATGCGACCCCGGCAAGTAGATGAACATCTCGGACGGCGCTTCGGAGTCCAGGGCCAGCTGGAAGGCGAAGGTGACGCCGTCGATGGTACGGGTCTCCATTGGCTTGCGGATGATGTCATTCGGCGAAATGATCGGTCCTGCTCCGCGTGGTCCGCGGGAAACGGTTTCGCCTTCGCCGTAATCCACGGTGCCCCGCTCCCCGACCGGAAGAGACGCCCCGAATTGGAACTGTGCCCGGCTTGCCGCCAGATTGGCCGCGACAGATGCCTCCTCGATGAGCGCCGCCATGAAGCCGACCGGGGCAATGACTTTCACCTTGCCGGAAGCTGCATCGGCCGGTGAAACCACGGCGCTGGCGCCGCCATAATGGTCACTGTGGTCATGGGAATATATGACCGCCACCACCGGCTTGCGGGGACGATACGAGAAATAGAGATCGAGAGCGGCGCGCGCTTCTCCCGGTGAAGCCAGCGTATCGACCAGGATGATGCCGGTCTGTCCCTCCACTATCGTCATGGCGGAAACCGATATTCCGCGAACCTGATAAACGCCGTCAGTAACCTTGAATAAGCCGTTCATGGCGTCGAGTTGTGCCTCGCGCCAAAGGTTGGGGTTCACAGTGGGAGGCGGCGGACCTTTAAGAAACGCGTACTGGTCCGGATTCTTTGGGTCGGGGGTGGTGGCGATGAACCCCCGACTCGCGTCTTCAAAATCCTGGCGATATCCGACCGGCAAATGGGCTCGAATCGCCTGATTCGCGGCAGCAACATCCGGCCTGGCCGGCCCTGCTTCCTGGGCTTGGGCGGGAAGAACCGCGGCGACTGAAATCGCCCATGCGAAAACCATGGCGGGCTGCCTGACCAACGACTGGGCGATAAGGAGCAGATTAGGAGAATCTCTGGAGATGGAAGGCATGACGGACTCCAAATTCAATCTCCAAACCTAGACCGCCTCGACCGCGATCACGCCGGGCATGGCCGCAATGGCGCTGCGCAGACTGGCCGTCACGGCGTAGCGGCGGCCAAGAGCAATCTCGGCCTCTTCACCGCTTGGTCCGGGCACAACAAAACACACCAGCCCCTTGCCGGGATGGACCAGTTCCGCGGCAATCGCCGAAAGCGATATTTCGGAGTCAAGCCGCACCACCATGCCCTCGCCCGCCTCTGCTGCGGCCCGGTCAAGATCGGTGACGGACGCCGCGCGCAATTTGAGTTCATCGCCATCCCAATCGGCGCTGGCGGTGATCAGAAGACTTTTGCCCGCCTCCAGAAGCGGGCGGCTGGCCGCCAGCACCTCCGGAAACAGCATGACTTCGAACATGCCGGAGGCATCGGAAAAGGCTGCAAAAGCAAAAGCCTGGTCGTTGCGGCCGCGGCGCTCGGACTTTTTGATCAGCGTGCCGGCAAGCTTCACCTTGAAGCCGCTCCTGCGGTCCTCGCCGAGGCTCGCATAACTGCTGACGCCAAGCCGTTTCAGCGCCGCGCCATAATTATCCAACGGATGGCCCGAAAGATAAAAACCCATGGCGCTGAATTCCTCGCCCAGCCTTTCGTGAACCGGCCAGTCCGCGACACTGGCAAGGCGCAACTCCTGGGCATGCGCCTGGCCGCCAAAAAGGCTCACCTGCCCGCTTTCGCGCTCGCGCTGGGCGGCCTGGGCGCCGCTCAAAACGCGGTCGGCGTTTTCCACCAGCTGGCGGCGGTTCCGGTTCAAGCCGTCGAACGCGCCAGCGCGGGCCAGGTTCTCGAACGCGCGCTTGTTGACCAGCCGGGGATCGACGCGGCTGGCAAAATCGGCAACCGATTTGAAGGGACCGCCTTTGGCGCGCAATTCCACGACATGGTCCATGGCGGCGCGCCCGACACCCTTGACTGCGGCCAACGCGTAAAAAATCACCCCATTCCCGGCATCCGCAGCGAATACTGCGTCGGAGCGGTTGATGTCGGGCGGCGCAATCTTCACCCCCAACCTTTTGGCCTCCTGGCGGAAGATGTTGAGCCGGTCGGTGTTGCCGATATCCAGCGT
>JBOHKF010000361.1:0-5588 GCA_050729015.1 Rhizomicrobium sp.
GTGGTGGACATGCCCGAGGTGGAGTGGCGCCTCGGCGCTCCGCCGCGCCCGTCGGGTTTTGGCTCCATCAAATCCTATCGCTATGGCGTCTTCCGCAAAGGCACTTCGCGCATCGTGATCGATCTCACCCGTCCGGTGACGGTCTCCGATCCTTTGGTAATCGCGCCGCAGCGAGGTTTCGGCTACCGGGTTGTGATCGACCTTTTCCCCACCGGCCAGGGAATGTTCAACGCCAGTGCCGGCTGGCCCGCCGATCTCAAGGCGCAAGAGGCCGCTTCCGAGCGGCTGGCGGCGCTGGCTGCCGTCTCCGAACCCTCGCCCGCCAAACGCAAAATGGTGGTGATCGACCCCGGTCACGGTGGGCTCGACTCCGGCACTCAAGGGGTCAATGGCCTTCTGGAAAAGGACTTGGTCCTGGCCGAAGGCCTGAAATTGGCGGAGGTGCTCAGAGCCCGAGGCTACAGGGTGCACATGACCCGCGACAGCGACGTCTATATTCCGTTGGCCGAGCGGGTTGCGATCGCGCGCAAGCTCAAGGCCGATCTGATGATCTCCCTGCACGCCGATTCCAACCCCGATCCTCAAGTCAGCGGCCTGTCCATTTATACCTTGAGCGATGGGCGCTCCGACCGAGAGGCGGCCGCGCTGGCGCGGCGGGAGAATCAATCCGATGTCATCGCCGGGGTGGACCTTGCGCACGAGGACGGTCCCGTGGCGCCCATTCTCATTGACCTGGCCCAACGCGATACCATCAACCGTTCGTCGCGCTTCGCCGAGACGGCGTTAGGCAATCTTCAACGGGTCACCGACATTTTGGCGCGCAGTCCGCACCGAGCCGCGAGTCTTGCGGTTCTGGTGGCTCCCGACGTCCCTGCCGTCCTGATCGAACTGGGGTATTTGTCCAACGCGCGGGATGCCGCCCAGATGCGCACGCAAGGATGGCGCGACCGGATTGCGAATGCGATTGCGATGGCCGTGGACCAGAGTTTTTCCGGCATTTCCGCGGGAACCCTACGATCTCCGTGAGTGAAACGCCTCTTTTCAACCCAAAAAGGGTACTATAAGGGAGCCTGCCTGCGGGCATAGCCTAAGAGGATCGATGATCCGCCGTGTCTTCGCTTACGTTGGCTTTGGTGCCGCGGCGCTCGCCGCGCTGGGCATGTTTGCGGCGGCCTTTTACATTTATAAGGTGACGCGGGATCTCCCCAGCGTCGAGGCGCTCAAGAACTATGCGCCGCCGGTCACCACGCGGGTCTATGCCGGCAACGGCACGGTGTTGGGGGAATATGCCCGCGAATCCCGCATTTTCGTGCCGGCTGCATTCATTCCCAAGCTGGTGAAAGAGGCCTTCATAAGCGCCGAAGACCGCAATTTCTACACCCATCCCGGCATCGACCCCTCGGGCATCGTCCGCGCGGCCGTCAAAGATGTGGGGCTGGTGCTGGAAGGCCGTCGACCCCAAGGCGCGTCCACCATCACCCAGCAGGTCGCTCGCGATTTCTTGCTCAACTCCGATGTCAAGTTCAGCCGCAAGATTCGCGAAGCCATTCTCGCCATCCGCATTGACGCCACCTATCCCAAGGAGAAGGTGCTGGAGCTTTATCTCAACGAGATTTATCTGGGCGAACACAGTTATGGCGTGGCGGCCGCTGCTCTCAATTATTTTGGCAAGTCGCTGGATCAACTCGACGTCGCGGAGGTGGCGTTTCTGGCGGCCCTTCCCAAGGGCCCCGCCAATTACGATCCCCGCTTCAATCACGCCGCTGCCGTGGACCGCCGCAACTGGGTGATAGACCAGATGCTGAGCAACCGCTACATCAATGCGGCCGAGGCCGATGCCGCGAAGAGCGAGCCGCTGGTGACCGAAATGCGTCCTCTTGGAAGCCAGACCGCGGACGTGGATTATTTCGTCGAGGAAGTACGCCGGCAGCTTTACGCCAAATATGGCGCCAAGGCGCTCTATGACGGGGGCTTGCAAGTGCGTTCCTCGCTGGACACGCGGCTCCAGAATTACGCCGTCAGTGCTTTGCGCTCAGGCCTGGTGCGCTATGACCGCCGTCACGGCTGGCGCGGAGCACGCAAACACATTGCCATAGATGGAGATTGGAAAGCGGCGCTCACCAAGCTCGCCTCCGATCCGCAGGAACAATCCGGAATTGACACCTGGCGCCTTTCGGTGGCGCTGGGCTATCAAGGAAAGGCGGTCCGCATCGGCTTTGCCGACGGCAACCTGGGTGTCGTTCCTTATGACGGCTATAAATGGGCCAGGCCGGAACGCAAGAATCAGACCTGGGGGCCGGCACCCACAGAACCTGTGCAGGTGGCAAAGCCTGGCGATGTTCTGCTGGTCGAGAAGGATGGCAAACCGGGACAATACGGGTTGCGCCAGATTCCCGAAGTGAACGGCGCCATCGTGGCGATGGACCCTCACACGGGCCGGGTGCTGGCCTTGTCGGGCGGCTTTTCTTATGCGTCGTCGCAATTCGACCGAGCGATGCAGGCAATGCGCCAGCCCGGATCTTCCTTCAAGCCGTTTGTCTATGCCGCGGCCCTCGACAATGGCTACACGCCGGCCAGCAAAGTGTTGGACGCGCCCTTCGTGATGGATATGGGGCCGGGCCAGGGTCTGTGGCGGCCCGGAAATTTCGAGCACAATTTTCTGGGCGAAACCACGCTCAGGCGCGGCCTCGAATTGTCGCGCAATGTCATGACGGTGCGGCTTGCCTATACGATGGGAATGGACAAGGTGGTGCCCTATGCCGTGCGGTTCGGTATCTACGACAAGATGGCCCCGCTTCTCTCCTATTCCCTGGGCGCCGACGAGACCACGTTGCTGAGGCTGGTGACCGGCTATTCCGAGTTCGACAATGGCGGCAAGAAAGTCCAGGCCTCGCTCATAGACCGCGTTCAGGACCGCAACGGCCATACCATCTGGCGGCACGACGATCGCGCCTGCGACGGCTGCAACGCGCCGGATTGGCATGGCCAGCAGGAGCCGCTTCTGTCCGACACCCGCCAGCAGATCATCGACCCGCGGACCGCCTACCAGATCGTTTCGATGCTCGAGGGCGTGGTTGAGCGCGGCACCGGCCAATCGGTAAAGGCGGTGGGAAAGCCGCTGGCCGGCAAGACGGGAACCTCGCAAGATTCGCAAAGTGTGTGGTTCATCGGCTTTTCGCCCGACCTTGCGGCGGGGGTTTTCGTGGGCTTCGACAATCCCCGAACATTGGGCAAATATATCAACGGCGAGGACGAGCAGGGCGCCACCGTGGCCGCCCCCATCTTCCGTGATTTCATGAAAGGCGCGCTCGCGGACGCGCCGCCCACGCCTTTCCGCATACCCCCCGGCATCGAGGAGGTCACCATTGACTGGAAAAGCGGCGAACCCGTGCCGCCGGGAACCCCTGGCTCCATTGTCGAAGCATTCAAGGCAGGCAACGCGCCCGGCGAAGCAGGTGCGGCAGGGTTTGCCACAGTGTCCGCGGGCGATGTGACGGCAGCCCCCGGCAACGGGCCAGCGGCGCAACCGCCGGCACCGCCGCACATTCCGGCCACCATCGGTGAAGGCACGGGCGGGCTTTATTGAGGCGATGGAACGGCGGCCGGACAAAGCAGAAGCCGGCTCCCGACCCGATCGCGCGACCAGGCATTCGCGCGTCCCGCACCGCTTGCCGCTGGAGAATTGGCTGCGCAGCTTGCGCGGATTCGTCATGGCCGTGCAGCGCGACCTGCGCGACGCCGAACCGGGGCAGATCGTGTTATGTGCTGCCACGGGCGCCCTCATCGGGGTGGTTGTCGATTTGCTGCGCAGCGCCGTCTCCTGGCTCCATGTCTATGATTTCGGGATTCCAGCCCACCGCTATCTGAGCGAAGGTATCGACGTCTCGCGCATCCGGCTGTTGCTGGTGCCCATGTTCGGCGGCTTGCTGCTGGGGCTTGCGGCGCGCGCCATGCGCCGACGCTTCAGTCAGATCGTGGACCCGATAGAAGCCAATGCGCTTCATGGCGGGCGCATGTCGCTGCGCGACTCCCTTTGGCTTACGCTTACCACGGTGATCTCCAACGGCGCCGGCGCCTCCTTGGGCATGGAGGCGGGCTACAGCCAGTTGGGCGCCGGGATTTATTCCTGGGCGGGCCGCTGGTTCCGGTTGCGCCGCGCCGATCTCAGGGTGTTTGTCACGGCCGGAGCAGGAGCTGCCATCGCCGCAGCTTTCAACGCGCCTTTGGCAGGGGCCTTTTACGGTTATGAACTGATCCTGGGAAGCTACACCACCCGCGCGCTGGCGCCCGTCATCGTGGCGAGCGTTTGCGCGGCCCTCACCCAGCGCGCCATGTCCAACATGAAGGCTTTGTTTGAAGTGACCGGGAATTTCAATGTCACGTCCGAGAGCTATTTCCTGTTCGCGCTTTTGGGCCTGGTTGCGGCGGCTGTCGCGGTGGCGGCGATGCAGGCCGTGACTTGGACCGAGCGCGCGCTTCGCGCGTCCAAGGTGCCGGATTGGCTGCGCCCGGTCGTCGGGGGCGCGCTGCTCTCAGGCCTTGCGCTTTATGCTCCCCAGGTACTGGGAAGCGGTCATGGCGCCGTGCAATTCCACTTCGATGTTCGCTGGACCCTGCCGGCAGTGGCGCTGCTTCTGGTGATGAAATTGCTGGCCTCGGCGATTTCCGTGGGCTCGGGGTTTCGCGGCGGGCTTTTCTCGTCGTCGCTGTTCCTGGGCACGTTGCTGGGGGCGGTATTTGCGCAGACTGCGGCCTATTTCTCGCCGGGGCTGGCGGCGGAACACAACGTCTTCATGCTGGCGGGCATGGGCGCGGTGGCGGGCGCGGTCATCGGCGCGCCGCTCACCATGGTGTTCCTGGTACTGGAGGCGACCGGCGATTTTCAGGTGGCTATCGCCGTGGTGATCGCGGTTACTGTCGCTTCCACCCTGGTGCGCATTCTTTTCGGCTACTCCTTCGCCACCTGGCGCTTCCATTTGCGGGGGCTCTCCATCCGCGGCGCTTATGATGTAGGCTGGATCAGCGATCTCACGGTGGCGCGGCTGATGCGCAGCGACCCCAAGACGGTGCCGGAGAATATGGGTCTCAGGGCTCTTCGCACCGCCTTTCCGATGGGCAGCACCAAGCGCCTTTATGTGGTGGATGCATCCGGGGCATATATCGGCATGCTCGATGCCTCGGACCTGCACGATGCGGAGATAGATGATGCACTCGACGGCGCGGTGGCGGGCGACCTGGCGGAAGGGCAGGACCAGTTCCTTCTGCCCGGCGAGAACATAAGAAGCGCGCTTGGCCGCTTCGACACGTTGCAGATTGAAACCTTGCCGGTGCTTGCCTCGCGCGCCGAGAGACGGGTGGTCGGCTACATGACCGAGGCTTATGCCTTGAAGCGCTACTCGGCCGAATTGGAGCGAATGCGCAGCGCCGAGTTGGGACAGCGGGATCTGTTTTCGATCGGGCCGCTTCCTTCCGGCAAGACGCCGCCGCCTTAACTGTTCGGTCTTTACCGGGCCCGTTCCTCACCTTATATCCCGCCCATGCACCCGGAAACCGAGCGCCATGTCCGCGACATTCAGCAGGCCCTCGCC
>JBOHKF010000362.1:0-1668 GCA_050729015.1 Rhizomicrobium sp.
GTGGTGGGAAGCTTCTTCAAATGCATCCGGGTGGATTTGTAGGAACAATGCTCGCTCCACATCACCGAAAACACGCCCAGCTCCACCAGATTGGGGGGGCGCCCCAGCAACGACCGGATGCGGGCGAATTCTTCGTCCGAAAGCCCATGCTCGCGGACCAACTCGGGTGTGATTTCGCTCATGAAAACGCTTCGATCAGGCTCTGAAAAAGCGCCTTGCCGTCGCCGCCGCCGGTTGCGGGGTCCACGGCGCGTTCCGGATGGGGCATCAGACCCAGCACATTGCGCCTGGCATTCAGGATACCCGCGATATCCCGGGCCGAGCCGTTCGGATTGTCGCGGTAGCGGAACACGACCCGGCCCTCGCCTTCCAGCCGGTCGAGCGTCTCGTCGTCGGCAAAATAATTGCCTTCGCCATGGGCCACGGGGAACGTCACGCTCTGGCCTTTCTTGTAGGTGCGGGTGAAGGCGGATTGGGTTTCTTCCACCGCAAGGCCGACCGGCTTGCAGACGAATGTGAGGCCCCTATTGCGCATCAGGGCTCCCGGCAGAAGCCCGGCTTCGGTGAGCACCTGAAAGCCGTTACAGATGCCCAGGACCGCGCCGCCCTTTTCGGCATGCGCCGTGATCGGCTTCATCACCGGCGATCGAGCCGCCATGGCGCCAGAGCGCAGGTAATCGCCATAGGCAAATCCGCCCGGCAGCACCACCAGATCCACCGCCGGCAGCGCGCTTTGCCGATGCCAGACCAGCGTGGGCTTTCGACCGGTCACTTTCTCCAGCGCGGTGGCCGCGTCGCGGTCGCAGTTGGAGCCGGGAAAAACAATGACCGCGGCTTTCATTTAGCTCTTCAACTCGATCTCGTAGGTCTCGATCACGGGGTTGGCGAGAAGCTTGTCGCACATGGCCTTAAGCGATGTCCTGGCGCTGGCGGGGTCGTTCTCGGAAAGCTCCAGATCGATCACCTTGCCCTGGCGGACTTCGCCCACCCTGCCAAAGCCCAGGCCGTGGAGCGCATGGCCGACGGCTTTTCCTTGCGGATCGAGAACCCCATTTTTGAGGGTGATGAAGATGCGCGCTTTCATGGTCGGGCGTCATACCTCGCAAAGGTCCGCAGGCGATTTTGCGGTCGGCGCGCCAAGCTATTTGACAAGCACCGGGCCCTTGTTTTCGCCCTGGGCGGATTCGGGCATGATTCCCAGCCGCCGCGCCACTTCGCTATAGGCTTCCACCACCCCCCCCAAATCGCGGCGGAAACGGTCCTTGTCCAGCTTCTCGTTGGTTTGCAAATCCCAGAGACGGCAGGAATCGGGGCTGATCTCGTCGGCGAGAACGACGCGCATATAGTCGTTTTCCCAAAGCCGCCCGAATTCCAGCTTGAAGTCCACCAGCTTGATGCCGGCGCCAAGGAACAGGCCGGAAAGAAAGTCATTGATGCGGATGGTGAGATTGACGATGTCGTCGAGGTCCTGCGGGGTCGCCCACCCGAAGGCGGTGATATGCTCCTCGCTCACCCAGGGATCGTGAAGGGCATCGTTTTTGTAATAATATTCGATAATCGAGCGGGGCAGCGCAGTGCCCTCCTCGATGCCCAGCCGCTTGGACATCGACCCGGCGGCGACATTGCGCACCACCACTTCCAGGGGAATGATCTCCACTTCCTTGATCA
>JBOHKF010000363.1:0-4790 GCA_050729015.1 Rhizomicrobium sp.
GTCCATGGCCGCACCCGCCAGCAATTCTACACCGGCACCGCCGATTGGCGCGCCGTGGCGGACGTGAAGCAGGCCGTCAAGATCCCAGTCATCGTCAACGGCGACATCGTGGGTCTGGATTCCGCCAACGCGGCGCTTTCACAATCGAAAGCCGATGCGATAATGATCGGCCGCGGCAGCAATGGCCGGCCGTGGCTGGCGGCGGTTCTGGGTCGGGCGCTTGTCGGAACAAAAATGGCCGAACCCGACGCCAAGACCAGGCTGGAGATTCTGCTCGCCCATCTTACAGCGTCCTTGCGATTCTATGGCGACGCCCTGGGATTGCGCGTCTTCCGCAAACATTTGGGCTGGTATGTCGAAAGTGCGCCTTTCGGTAGCCCGGAAACCTTGAGGAAAACCAAAGCCGCGCTTTGCCGAATCGAAAATGCCGCACTGCTGGAAAGGACTCTTGTCACATTCTGGTCAGATGCCGCGTCTTCAATTCCAACCGAAGTGCCTCTGTAAAGCATCCGTAAAGACGGCCGCCACAAGGAAACCTGCCCTTGCAACGGGTTGGGCGCAAACCCACCTTCTGCTAGGAGTGCCGAACCGGGGGGTGGCTTTGCCGGTCGTTTCGAGGGGAATATATGTTGCGCCATCTTACCGCGATCGCAGCCGTTGCTGTGGCGCTTTCAGCGTGCAGTCCTCGGCCGCCGCCGCATATGACCCCGGCGGCCGGCTTCGTGGTCCTGCACGAGCAGCCGGTCGAACTCACCGCCGAACTGCCCGGCCGCACCGATCCTTACGCGGTATCCAATATCGAGCCGCAAGTGACGGGCATCATCCAGGCCCGCCTTTTTACCGAAGGCAGCGTCGTCCACCAGGGCCAATCGCTGTATCAGATAGACCCGCGGCCCTATAAGGCCGCGCTCGACCAGGCCAAGGGACAGCTCGCCCAGGCACAGGCCGCTCTCGTCAACGCGCGGCTCGATCTCAAGCGCTATCAGGCGCTGGTGATCCAGAACGCCATTTCGCAGCAAACCCTGGACACCCAATCCGCGCTGGTGGGATCGGACGAAGGACTGGTCAAAGCCGACCAGGCCAACGTGGAAGCAGCCGAAATCAATCTGGGCTATACCAAGGTAGTGGCACCCATCACCGGCCGGATCGGCGCCTCGGTGGTGACGCCCGGGGCTCTGGTGACGGCCAATCAAAGCACGCCGCTCTCCACCATCCAGACGCTGGACCCCATCTATGTGGATATCAACCAATCGAGTTCGGAACTGCTGGCGCTCGAGCATCAGGCGCAGCGGGGCCAGGTGGACCGGAATCTGCCGCTCACCGCTCAGGTGACATTGAAGCTCGACGACGGCACCACCTATCCGCTCGAAGGAAAATTGCAGTTCACGGATGTGACCGTCAACCAGTCCACGGGCACGGTGCTGTTGAGGGCGCTTTTCCCCAACCCCAGCGGCCTGCTGCTACCCGGTCTTTACGTGCGCGCCATCATCAATGAAGGCGTGGATCCCCACGGCATCCTGGTGCCTCAATTGGCCGTCGGCCGGACGCAAAAGGGCGAACCCACCGTCCTGGTGGTGGACGACCAGAACATGGCACGGCTCAGGATCATCAAGACGGGCCGCGCGATTGGCGGCAAGTGGCAGGTCCTGGATGGCCTCACGGCGGGCGAGAAAGTGATTGTTCAGGGGCTCGCCAACATCCGGCCGGACATGAAAGTGATGCCGATGCCGGCCAGGCCGGTCCCGTAATGGCGCTCTCACGTTTCTTCGTAGACCGTCCGGTTTTTGCCTGGGTGATCGCGATCGTGATCATGCTGGCGGGGGCCATCTCCGCGTTTAGCCTGCCGATCGAGCAATATCCCACCATCGCGCCTCCAGCGGTGGTGATTAACGCTTTCTATCCGGGCGCCGATGCCGCCACCGTGCAGAATTCGGTCACGCAAGTGATCGAGCAGCAGCTCACCGGAATCGACAATCTTCTCTATTTCACCTCGGCGTCCAACGCCGACGGTTCGGTCGGGCTGACCGCCACCTTCGCGCCGGGCACCAACCCCGACATCGCCGAAGTGCAGGTGCAGAACAAGGTCCAGCAGGCGGTGGCGCAATTGCCCAGCCAGGTGCAGGAGTTGGGCGTAACCGTCGCCAAGGCGCAGACGAATTTCCTTCTGATTGTCGCCATGTATGACACGACGAACCGCTATACCAATATGGACATTTCCGACTTCATCGTCTCCAAGCTTCAGGATCCGCTGTCGCGCGTGCCGGGCGTCGGCAATGTGCAGGGGTTCGGAGCCCCCTATGCCATGCGTATCTGGCTCGATCCCTACAAGCTGGAAAGCTACGCGCTCCAACCTTCCGACGTGACGGCCGCCATTCAGGCGCAGAATGTTCAGGTATCCGCCGGCCAGATCGGCGCCCAGCCCGCCGTTCCCGGCCAGGCCCTGAATGCCACGGTAACGGCGCAGTCCGAATTGCAGACACCCCAGCAGTTCCGCAACATCATTCTCAAAACATCGCCCGACGGCGCGGTGGTTCACCTTTCGGACGTGGCGCGGGTGGAATTGGGCGCCGACAATTACGGGGTCCTCAGCGAGATGAACGGCCATCCCGCGGCGGGCATCGCGATTCTGCCGTCGCCGGGCGCCAATGCGCTCAAGGTCGTGGACGAAGTGAAAGCCCGCGCCTTGGCGTTGGCGCCGCAATTCCCGCCGGGGATGCAGATCGCCTTCCCGCTGGATAATACCGAGTTCATCCGCCTTTCGATTCGTGACGTCGTGATCACGCTCGCCGAAGCCGTCGCGCTGGTAATTCTGGTGATGTACATCTTCCTGCAGAATTGGCGCACCACCCTGGTTCCGGCGGTCGCCGTGCCGGTGGTGCTTCTAGGCACTTTCGGGGTGCTGGCCGCCGCCGGATACACCATCAATACCCTGACCCTGTTCGCTTTGGTGCTGGTGATCGGCCTTCTTGTGGATGATGCCATCGTGGTGGTGGAGAATGTCGAGCGCATCATGCGCGAGGAGGGCCTTGCGCCCCGCGAAGCCACTTTGCGCTCCATGGCGGAGATCACCGGCGCCTTGATCGGCATCGGACTGGTGCTCACCGCGGTGTTTCTGCCGATGGCATTCTTCAGCGGCTCGACGGGGGTGATCTACCGCCAATTCTCCGTCACCATCGTGTCGGCGATGCTGCTTTCGATCATGGTCGCCCTGGTCCTGACGCCCGCCCTTTGCGCCACCTTGCTTAAACCGATCGAGGCCGACCGAGCGGCCCGGGCCGGCGGCCTGCTGGGGCGCTTTTTCGGGGGTTTCAATCATTATTTCGGCAACTTCCGCAACTGGTATCGCCGCAATCTCACGCGGGTGCTGGCGCATGTCAGGCTGACGATGCTGGTCTATGGCGCGATCGTCGCGGTGCTGGTGGTTCTGCTCTATCGCCTGCCGACCGGCTATCTGCCGGTCGAGGATCAGGGCTATCTCATCAACTTCATTACCCTTCCTCCGGGGACCGAGCTGTCGCGGACCATGGCGGTGGCGCATCAACTGGCCAATTATTTCGACACCAAGGAAAAGAAGAACGTGACCGACGTCTTTACCGCGGCGGGTTTCAGTCCGGTCGGCGGACTGGGCCAGAATGCCGGCGTCGCTTTCGTCAAACTGGTTGACTGGAACAAGCGACCGGGCTTCGCCAACAGCGCGACGATGATCGCCCGGCGCGCATTCATCAATTTCATGCGACTGCCCGACGCCCAGGTCTTCCCGGTCGTGCCGCCCTCGGTACCGGAACTCGGCTTCTCGTCCGGCTTCGACCTGGAACTGGAAGACCGGGGCGATCTCGGCCATCAAGGCCTGATCGCCGCCAGCAACGAGCTTTTGGGTATGGCGGCGCGCGATCCCCTGCTGGCACAGGTGCGGCCCGCCAGCTTGCCCGATGCCCAGCAATTGCACATCGACATAGACCAGGAGAAGGCCAATGCTCTGGGGGTCTCCACCTCGATCATCAACAGCACCCTGTCGACCGCCTGGGGTGGCGCGTTCGTGGACAATTTCATTGACCGCGGCCGGGTCAAGCGCGTGTATGTCCAAGGCGACGCGCCCTATCGCATGGAACCGGACGACCTGAACCGCTGGTATGTGCGCACCTCCAGCGGCGCGATGGCGCCCTTCTCCTCCTTCGCGACGGCCAGTTGGGCGCTCGGGCCTACCACCCTGACGCGCTACAACGGCCTTCCTTCGATCGAGATTCAGGGCCAGGGCGAGCCCGGGATAAGTTCGGGCACCGCACTCTCCGAGATGGACGGGCTGATCAAGAAGCTGCCCAAAGGCATCGGCTATGAAACCACCGGCCTTTCCTACCAGGAACAACTGGCCGGGGCCCAAGCGCCGGCGCTCTACGCTCTTTCAATCCTCATCATCTATCTCTGTCTGGCGGCGCTCTACGAAAGCTGGGCGATTCCGCTTTCGGTGATGCTGGTGATTCCGTTGGGCGTGATCGGCGCGGTGGCCGCGGTCAGCCTGCGCGGATTGTTCAACGACATCTATTTCCAGGTGGGCATGCTGGCCATCATCGGCCTTTCCGCCAAAAACGCCATCCTGATCGTAGAGTTCGCGGTGGACAATGAGAAGCGGGGCATGCACGCGCGGGACGCGGCGATGGAGGCCGCGCGGGTGCGCCTGAGACCGATCCTGATGACGTCGATCGCCTTCATCGCCGGCGTCTTTCCCCTCGCGGTGGCGACGGGTGCAGGCGCCGGCAGCCAGTACGATATCGGCACGGGCGTGATTGGCGGCA
>JBOHKF010000364.1:0-8245 GCA_050729015.1 Rhizomicrobium sp.
GGTGAGGGCGGCGCGAATGTGGGAGGGCATATCGTCCGGTCCTTCCGCGACATGGCGATAGTCCGCGCCATTCTTCGCCAGCCTGGCAAAGAAATCCTTCAGATCTTCTCCGACATCGGGGTCGGCATTCTCCTGAATCAACAGGGACGTGGGAAGTGTGGCGGACGTAACCGGTAAGAAGGCCGTCATTGAGCCTCTCGCGCCCGGCGAAATCGGCGAGCCGTCCGGTGAACGCGTAGAGGCCGGGACCGCCGGTCGAAATGCGCGGTATTATGTAGCAACGTTCCAAGGCCAACACATTGATTTTCTGGGTGAAATTGCCGGTCTTGCTATGGCCTGATTCGGGGTATTATTGATGGAGTCAAGAGGAACAATACGAGAACATATGGAGAAAATGATATACGTGATTCGGATGAGGGGACTAGGCGACGTTGAAGCCGTGGGTAACCGTTTTAGGTTGCGTGGTTTTCGTCGCGAACATCCTGTTTGGGCTCTTTTGGCTTTGGATGGCCCATCCGCACGGCACTGGGCCGGCCAACGAACCTCTAAACACGTACGACGCGATCTCTCTGCAAATTACCACCCTGGCTATAACCCTGACAGCCATTGGGATCGGCCTAGCGATTGCAGCCGTATTCGGATTCCAAGCGTTGCGTGACCACATGCTGATGCGCACAGATACACTTATAAACGAGCGGTTACAGAGCCACCCAATGCTCAAGGCTGGTCCAGAGGGACCCGCGTCCAAGGGCCCGACGGTCCCACCTGGCAGTACCGTCACCCCTGCAACGGAGGGATGAATGAGTGAGATGTCATCTCTCGATGCACGCCAGATAATCGCGAAGTCTCAGAAGACCGCGCCGGTCCAGGTCGTTCCGATTGCGGGCGCCTTTGGCCTTAAAGTCTATACCGCGAATGACTGGGACGACGAAATTTCTGGCATGATCGTTCGGGACGCAGAACGCGGCGGCTCTAGCGGCTATGCCGTATATGTGAACGGCAAGCATGCGCTAGTCAGGCGTCGTTTCACGATAGCCCACGAAATTGCGCATTATGTTTTGCATCGGAGCCTTATTGGCGGCGGGGTACAGGACGACGCACTGTATCGGAGCAAACTGAGTAGCGCCGTTGAAGCAGAAGCAAATCGCTTCGCTGCGGATATTTTGATGCCATGGCGCTTGCTCAATGAAGAAATTGGTAAGGGCAACAATAATGTTGAGGCTTTGGCGCGGGCCTTTAACGTCTCTAAAAGCTCCATGTCCATCAGGCTTGGCGTCCCTTACGAAACAACAGCGGCGTAAGTCGCTAGTGTTGTGAATCTAACGCTTGTTTCGCGCGAGCGACTTTTTCGAGGCGCAGACTTGGTCCCGGTGAAGGGCTTTGGATCGGTATTGTGGTTTTCCAGGTAGTCCATGATCGCGCTCTTGAGTTCGGCGACGCTTTTGAAGGCGCCGCGGCGGATGCACCCATCACCATATCGCAGAGGCCTACCGCTCTTATGTTTCCGTACCCATGTTGAACAAGGACATACCGGAAATGCGAACCGTCTCGAAGGCCTGCTTCACCGTGTCCCAACCTTGCGCAGAATGACATAGAGCGCGCCGGGGCCGCCGTGGCGGCGGGGTGCCGATGCCGCTCGGGAGACAAACGGCGCGAACGCCCGTTCGTTCAGCCAGCGAGGCACCATCTCGTTGAGGACGCCGCCTTCCAGGCGCGTCCATTTCGGTTCTTCGGAAAGGCGGGGCCGACCGACGCCGGTGATCACCAATACCAGCCGCAAACCTTCTTCCTGCGCGCCGGCGAGAAAAGCCAATAGCGCCCTGTGCGCCTGCGATTGGATCATGCCATGCAGATCGATTCGGGCTTGGGGCGCGCCTTGGTCGCGGCGAAGCTTTTCCCGCCCCTGTCCGCCAGGCGCTGCTGCGGGCTTGGCGGGGGTTTTCGCAACCGTCGCTGAGACCAGCAACGGCCCATCGGCGGCGTGCTTGCGAAAAAGCTTCCGCTCTTCCTCGCTGACCTTCCGGGTCACGGCGTATAGCCCCTCCCCAGGCCCGCTGCCACGCTCTTCGGCAACAAGACGAAAAGACGGCCCCGCGCATCCAGTCTCCCTGCCTCTGCCTCGGCCCTCGCCCCCGAGCCGAAAAAAATGTCGCCTCGGAAGGCACCCCGAATGGCGCCGCCCGTGTCCTGGGCGACGAGAAGCGCATGAATGGGAGACGCCGCCACATAATAGGGGGCGCCCAGCACATTGTAACGCAGATCGATCGCCAGACTGCCCTCGGGCGTGAGCGCGACTTTTTCGACACCCGGACTGCCAAGGCCGGGATCGCCAATGGGGGCTTCCCGGAAGAAGACAAAGGATTGATCGGCTTCCATCACCCCCCGGGAAAGGCGGGGATGGGCTTTCAGCCAAGCGCGGATTGTTTGCAGCGACACGCGATCGCGCGCCAGGCGCCCGGCGGCCACCAGAGTTTTGCCGATCGCCGTGTATGGCCTGCCATTCTCGCCGGCATATTGCAGCCGTTCCAACCGCCCGTCGTCAAACTGCACCCGGCCGGAGCCTTGAATCTGGAGGAAGAACAGCGCAATCGGATCGTCGCACCACAACAGGATGGGCGCGGCGGCAAGCCCTCTGCCATCAATCTCGCCCCGGCTCGGATAGGGAACCAGACGGTCGGCCTGGAGCCTTCCGGCAATATGCTCGCCTGTGAATTTCGGCGAGAATGCGCCCAGGTCCACCCGGACCAGATCGTTGGGCGCACCATAAACGGGCGTCTGGAACCGGCCGTGGCGCGACCGACTGCCTCGGATCGTGGGCTCGTAGTAGCCCGTGAACACGGCTTCGCGGCCAAATTCATAGGGAATGAAATTGCTTTCGAAAAAAGCACGCCCGGCAACGTTAGCTCCTGGAAGCTCCGCGCAGACCTGGCGCCATTGGGCTGTACTTCCTCCATAGGCGCTTATTTCGCCCGCCCGGCCCAGGACCGCGCACGAGCGGCGAAAGGCGGATAGCGCAGGCGCAAGGTCGGCAGCCCGCCAGCCGGGAAGATCTCCGAAGGAAACCGCTTCCAGAAACGGCCTTGGCCGGGTGAGCCACCATGAGATCCCCGCCAGGACGGCAAGAACCGCCAGAAGCGGCACAACGACCTTGGGTCTCAGGGGAGCGCGCCGCCGGTGGCGACCAGGGTCCAGGTGGGATCGGACGATCCGATCTGCCGGGCAAAGGTCCAGACATCGGTGACGTCGCGCTGAGCGTGGTCGGCGGGCGCGACATGGACGAATTGTGCCCGGAATGAGACCGTGATCTCGGCCGTCTTGCCTTCGAGGGTCGCCTGGGCAATTCGGGTATCGGTTATGCCGGCCAGCTTTTCGGACGGCGGCTGGGAACCGCGCGCCACGATCGCCGCGTTGAAGGCTTGGTAGACGTCATCCGACAGCAGCGGCTTGAGGCCGGCACGATCGCCGCCGGCGAACGCCTTCTGGATGATTTCGTAGGCTGCACCCGCCCCTTTGAGAAACCGGCCCGTCTCGAAACCGGGATCGGCCAACTGAATGTCGAATAGCGAGCGCGCCTGGGGCTCGCTGGGCCGCTCTGCCGGCACGCTGCGAAGCTTGGCCGCGGGGGGCCGCGGGGTGAGACGATCCTGCGGCTGGGGCTCGTGCCCGGTGCGCCGCCCGAGCACGGAATAAAGCCGGAACAGGATCACGCCGGCCACCATCGCGACGACGAGAATTTCAATGAGTTGCGTGTCCGGCATTATGCGCGGCCTCTCAAGACGACGACTCTAGCGCCAGGGAACCCTCCCGGTCCAGCAGCCGTTTGAAGGAATAACGCGGCTGCCCCCGATTCCGCGCCTTCGCCTTGTCAGGCTTCTTGCAGCATGGTAGCGCGCGGGCCGCAGTCCAAAGGAAGGCGCCCATGAGCAGCGGTGGAACGACGGTGCCCGGCCCGGGCGATGGAGCGCCCCCTCTTCCCAATCTTCAAATCGTGGGCCAGTACATCAAGGACCTCTCTTTCGAAAATCCCGGCGCCCCGCAAGGCCTCACCCAGCGGCCGCAGATTGAATTCGGCATCGATGTGGCCGCCAAGCGCGGCGACGCGCAGCATTTCGAGGTCGAACTCAAAATGCGGGTCCATGCCAAAGGCGAGGACCGTCAATTGTTCCTTCTGGAGCTGGCCTACGCCGGACTGTTTCGCCTTCAGAATATTCCGGAGGAAGCCATGCAGCCGGTGCTGCTGGTCCAGGCGCCGCATATGCTTTTTCCTTTCGCGCGCCGGATTATCGCCGACGTGGTGCGCGACGGTGGGATGCCCCCCTTGATGATCGAGCCGATCGATTTCGTGGCCCTTTACCAGGCCAAGATGAATCAGGCGATGGCGCAACAGCAACCCGCCGGCACGGCGTGATCGGAGGCCCGGCGACGAAACGCCAATCCCCTTTATCGCGCCCAGATCGCCTTCGACCCTAACTCCCGGGCAATGAAGGCGGCATGCCGGGTAAGCTCTTCGACGGTGACGAGCGGTGCCAGGGGTTGTGGCCGCGACCTGGCCGGCCGGCCTTGATCGATGGCCTTGTCCTCTACCAACTCGGCCGGCGCCAAGGCCAGACCGCGCTGGCGGCCGCCCACCAGTTCCAGATAGACCTGCGCGGTCAATTCCGCGTCCAGCAATGCGCCATGTTTCTCGCGGAGGGAAAGGTCGATGTTGAAGCGCCTACAGAGTTCGTCCAGGGAATAGCGAATGCCGGGAATCTGGCGTTTGGCGATTTCTATCGTGTCGACGATGCGGACCATGGACAGCGGCGTGCGGCCGGCGCGCTGCAGCTCGGCATTGATGAATTTCATGTCGAAGCCGGCGTTATGAATCACCAGCACGGCGTCGCCCACGAATTCCAGAAAGTCGTCGGCGATATCGGCGAACCGCGGCTTGTCGCGGAGAAATTCCGTGGAGAGACCGTGGATGCGCTGGGACTCCAACGGAACCTCGCGTTCCGGATTGAGATAGAATTGCTTGGACCGACCGGTGGGAAAGTGGTCCATCAGCTCGACCAGGCCGATTTCGACGATGCGGTGCCCGTCGGCCGGCTCCAACCCGGTGGTTTCCGTGTCGAAGACGATCTCACGCATCCGGCCCGCGCTTTTTTCTGATGTCCGCGAGGATCATTTTCACCTGTTGGCGCGCCTGATCCAAGCCCTTGTCGGTGGTCACCACGTAATCGGCTTGTTGACGCCTTTTCGCGTCGTCCCACTGGCGCCGGCGAAGCCGCTCGAATTTTTCCGCCGTCATCGCGTCCCGCTTGAGCACCCGGGCGCGCCGCATTGTCTCGGGCGCGCTCACCACCACGACGGCGTCCATTTGGGCCTCGAGACCGGTTTCGAACAGCAGCGGAATGTCGAACAGGACGATTGGCGCCTTGGCAAGACGCAGAAACTGCTCCCGCTCCGCCGTCACCAGGGGATGCACCAGCTTTTCCAGCCATTCGAGCGCCGCGGGTTCGTCCAGGACGAGACCAGATAGCGCGGCGCGGTCCACCGCCCCGCCCCTCACCGCCGCCGGAAAGCGTTTTCCGATGGCCTCGACGCCGGCGCCGCCCTGGGCATAAAGCCGGTCGATCGCCGCATCCGAATCATGGACAAGCACGCCTTCGGCAGCAAAAAGTTTGGCGGTCTCGCTCTTGCCCATGCCGATGCCGCCGGTGAGCCCGATGACGAACGGCTTAGCCATCGAGGGCCCGCTGAAGGGCGGCCCTCAACGCCCCCGACACCTTCGGCGTTACGCCGAAAAAGGCGGCGAAGGACGGCACCGCCTGGTGCATCAGCATGGAAAGCCCGTCCACAATCGGGTGGCCCGCGGCTTGGGCTTTTCTCAGCAATTCCGTCTCGAGCGGGTTATAAACCATGTCCATCACCCAGGCTCCGGTCTTCAAAACGTCAAGCTCCAGTGACAGAGAGGTCTGGCCCTTCATTCCGGCGGCGGTGGCGTTGATGAGAAGATCGGTTCCGGCAGCAAGCGCCGGCCAATCCGCGATGGCATGGGCCTGGAGGTCGAGTTTCAAAGTTTTGGCGAGCGCGGCGGCAAGCGCTTGCGCTTTTGCCGGCCGGCGATTGAGAATATGGACGCGGCGCGCGCCCCCTGCCGCCAGCGCCAGCAGCGCGCCGCGTGCAGCCCCACCGGCGCCGAGCAGGGTCACCACGCGGTTTGCCACCGGTACCCCCGCCTCACTCAGGGATTCGCGTAAGCCCAGCCAATCGGTGTTGCGCCCTTCGAGCACGCCATCGGGGCGGAAAATGAGGAGATTGGCAGCGCCCGCAAGCCCGGCGGCATCGTCGGTGACGGCGGCCATCGCCAAAGCCGCTTGCTTGTGCGGCACCGTGACATTGACCCCCGCCAAGCCCGCCCGCTGCAATCCGGCGATCACCCTCGCAAAATCCTCGCGCGCCACCGCCAGCGGCACCAGGGCGCCATCAAGTCCCAGCTCATCCAGCCAGAAGCCGTGCATCAGCGGCGATAAAGAATGGCCGACCGGCCATCCCACCACGCCCGCTATCTTTCCCGCGCCGGTCAATGTCGTCATGCCACCTTCTCGCGCCGCTCTGTGAGCAGATTCATCACCGCCGCGGCGGTCTCTTCGATCGAACGGCGGGAGACGTCGATGGCCGGCCAGTCATGCTGTTCGAACAGCTTGCGCGTGGCGGCGATCTCGGCGCGCACGCTCTCCAGGTCGATATAATTGGTGTCGCGTTCTTCGCCGATGCCGAGGAGCCGGTTGCGGCGGATTTGCACAAGCCGGTCCGGCGAGACCCACAATCCCACCACCATGGGCGCGCGCCCCTCGATCAGAACGGAGGGGAGCGTCATCCCCGGCACCATGGGGATATTGGCGGCTCGAATGCCCCTTATGGCGAGGTAGACGCAGGTGGGGGTCTTGGAGGTGCGACTGGCGCCGACCAGAACCACTTCCGCGTCGCCGATCGTCTCCAGCGCCTGGCCGTCATCATGCTGGATGGTGAAATTGAGGGCTTCGATGCGGGCCAGATAGCGCTGATCCACTTCATGCTGGCCGCCCGGGCGATGGGTTTCCGCGATTCCCAGAAGCCGGGAAAGTTCGGCCACCGGCCGCTCCATCACGTCGACGCAACTGACATGGAGAGACCGGCCGCGGCTCAACAGCATCTCGCGCAGCCGGGGATTGACGAGGGTGAAAAATACCAACCCCGGACTGATGGCGATATGATCGAGAGCGCGTTGAAGCTGATGTTCGCTGCGCACCAGGGCATAGGAATGAACCTGAACATCCGCTCCTTCGAATTGCGCCAAGGCGGCGTTGGCGATGGCATTCAGGGTTTCTCCCGTCGCATCGGATACCAGGTGGATATGAAATTTCTTCTCCACAATGCTCGCCTATTTCTCCACCTTCTATTCCTTATGCCTTCTCTTTAACCCTGTGGACAAACGAAAAAGGTGGATGGGTGGGAGCGGAGCGGCGCCAGACATGTCATCATCCTCAATCGAAGAAGCGCGTCATCATTCTTCCAACCTCTTGAGTCGATTGGGTGCCAGGGATTAGACGGTACGGCTGTCAACCGAACCCTCCACAATTCACAGGTCAAACATCATCTACAACAACCTTTCTTTAGGAGTCTTGTATTGAAGGAAAAGCTTGGGATTGTTCTGTTCAATCTAGGCGGTCCCGATTGCCTCGAGGCGGTTGAGCCTTTTCTTCGAAATCTGTTTTCGGATCCGGCAATCATCGCCTTGCCTTCCTTCCTGCGGCAGCCGCTGGCAAGGATGATCGCACGCCGGCGCAGTCCCACGGCGCGGGCGATCTATCGGGAGATCGGGGGCCGCTCGCCCATTCGGGGGGAGACGGAGCGCCAGGCGCGGGCGCTGGAAGAGGCGCTGACCGGCGACGAGCGGGAGGTGAAAGTTCAAGTGGCGATGCGCTGCTGGCATCCGATGAGCGACGAAGCGGCAAACGCGCTTAAAGGTTTCGCTCCGGACCGCATTGTGCTTCTGCCGCTCTATCCCCAATTCTCGACCACAACATCGGGTTCGTCTTTCAAGGATTGGGACCGGGCCGCGTGCCGCGCCGGGCTGTCTGTACCGTCGATCCGAATCTGCTGCTATCCGATCCAGAAAGGTTTCATTGCCGCCCTTGCCGCCA
This sequence comes from Rhizomicrobium sp., assembly GCA_050729015.1. Taxonomy (GTDB): domain Bacteria; phylum Pseudomonadota; class Alphaproteobacteria; order Micropepsales; family Micropepsaceae; genus Rhizomicrobium. The sequence continues at coordinate 8,166 of JBOHKF010000364.1, forward strand.
GCGTCCGGGCGGCGATGGCGATGCCAAAGCCGGGGGTCGCTTATCGCTTGCTGTTTTCCGCCCACGGCCTGCCCAAGCGC
>JBOHKF010000365.1:0-2531 GCA_050729015.1 Rhizomicrobium sp.
CAACCCAGAGGATTGACCGGCTTGGGTGGCTCGCCTGCGAAGGCTTGCCAGGGAAGCCGGCCCGAGATGGAACGCGCCTCGGCACCGCCCGCGAAGGCGAGCAGTGCGAGCGATGATGCCGACGCCAGGACGTGGCGGCGGCTCCAATCCTGCATGGAGACCCTCGGAACAGCCCTCCGCGCCATCCTATGGATTCGCCGGAAGCGGTTCAAGGAACCTGGCGCCTTCCGTAAATTTTCCCGATGGATGCAACCGGGAAAGTGCCGTCCAATGCTTTCTCCCTCAAGGCGAAAGCATGCTGTCGAAGGCAGGCTCAGCCGGACGAGAGCAGGAGCGAAGTGTTTTCCTCCCCGCTTCGCTCCTAACTCGTCCTACCGTCAGCCGCAGAATTCACGAGCCGGATGTCAGGCGTTTGCGGCGGCCCGCCTTTTTGTCCTTCCCAGCTTGCGCCGCAACGTTTCCAGATGCTCCCGCTCCTCGTTGAAGGATTGGCCGAACCTATCCAATAGTCCGCTTGCCAGGCTGAGGTCGTGGCCCTTGCGCCGAAGGTCCTCCACCAGAGCACGCTGCCGGGCGAGACGCTCTTTCGCTTGCTGCATGTGTTCCTCGGCCAATGCCATCTCGGATTTGCCAGTCAACGGTTTTCCCCGCGTAGTGCTCTCCCGCCAAGCAAAACGATGGCGGACGCGCGAAGTTCCCGGAACTGCGACGGAGCCACGCCACCCAGGTTCCATGCGGACGGGTTGGAACCGGCCCGCCTCGCGGCCCTTCAGCGAGCGGTGCCGGCGTAGCCGTCGGGAATGTTGCTGCCGTTCCGACCCTGCGCCATGCAGATGCCGCGCCTGCCGGAACTGTCAGGAGAGAAACATCGGTCTTCCGGCAAGCCCGGCCACTCGGGGCCGATAAGTTTCGACATCGTAAAAGGCGTTCACGTCCACCCGACGAATACCCCTGATGCAAGTGTCCACCGGGACGCTGGTGTAGCGTCCATCCTGGATCGCCGTCATCAGCCCGCGCTTTCCTTCCCGCAGCAATTCGACCGCCATGGTCCCATAGTTACGCGCCACCATTTGATCCAATATGTCGGGCGGACCGGCGCGCATCAGATAGGCGAGCTTCTGGTTCATCACGCCGATACCCGTGAAGCGCTGAATCTCGGCGCCTACCCTTTCGCCGATGCCGCCAAGCTTGCGATGACCGAAGGCGTCCTCTGGCCCGCTTTCGACGATCTGCCCCGCGTTCATCTGCGCCCCTTCGGAAATCACCAGCATGGCATAGTGCGAAGGATTTCTCGCATGGTCCTTCTCCAGCAGCTTCGCGAGTTTTTCCATGTCGAATGCCGCCTCCGCGATCAAAGTGCGGTCGGCATCGGCGAGATAGCCGGCAAGGAGCGCCGTTTCCCCGCAATTACGGCCGAACAATTCGATCACGCCGATGCGCTCATGGCTGCCGGCCGGCGTGCGCAGCGCGTTTACCGCCGCCACCGAGCGGGAGACCGCCGTCGAAAATCCCATGCAGTAATCAGTGCCGAAGACGTCATTATCCATGGTCTTGGGGCAGGCCATCACGGCCAAGCCTTCCCGATGCAGCCGGGCCGCGTAGGACAAAGTGTCGTCGCCCCCCAACGCGAAGAGGGCATCAATCTTCAGCGCCTCCAGCACCTTGAGCACATGGGCGGTGGCATCCACTCGACCCTCCTTCCGGGGCAGGCTGGTGCTGCCCAGGAATCCCGGCAGGTCGGAAGGCTTCAATTTGGCCGGATTGGTTCGCGAGGAATGAAGGATCGTGCCGCCGGTCCGGGCAATGGTGCGCACCGCATCGTGGGTGAGAGGCATCAGATGCTGCACGCCCTCTTCCGGGTTGGCCGGATCGTAGCAGAGAGGCCCCGCCCAACCGCGCCGGAAGCCCAGCACGTCCCATCCTTCCTTGAGGGCGCTTTCGGTAATCGCCTTGATGCAAGGATTGAGGCCGGGCACGTCGCCCCCGCCCGTGAGAACCGCAATCCGCATCGTCTCCTCCCTTTGGCCCGCCGCCCACCGACTTTTCCATACGCAAGCCGCCCCGCACAACGCCGAAGATGCTCTTTTGTTGCGCCCGATGACCGGATGACGCGCCCGACCCTTTCCGGCTAATCTGGCGTCGGAACAAGGACAGGCGAAGCCATGCAACTGGAAGGGAAAACTGCGCTTATCACCGGAGGCTCGAGCGGAATCGGCTTTGCCACCGCCAAGCTGTTCCAGGATCACGGCGCCAAGCTCGCCATCACCGGCACCGACGAGACCAAGCTTGCCAAGGCAAAGGCCAACCTGGGAGGAAAAGTCCTCACCATCCGGGCCGACGTCGGCAAAGTGGCCGACATGAGCCGCATGGCGCAAGAGGCCAAAAGCGCCTTCGGCCTCTTGAACATTTTCTTCGCCAATGCGGGGACCGCGCTCGCCACCCCGTTGGGCGCCACCGACGAAACTGCTTACATCAAGCTCATGGACGTGAACGTGAAGGGCGTCTTCTTTTCCGTGCAGGCGGTGGTGCCG
>JBOHKF010000366.1:0-4854 GCA_050729015.1 Rhizomicrobium sp.
TCCCTGAGCGTCTCGACCCCAAGTGCCGGCTGGCCCATGTCCGCTTGAATTGTACCGAGGTTGTTGTAGCCCAAGGGCGAATCGGGACGGGCGGCGATATAAAGTTGAAACAGTTTGGCGGCGCCCGCTGTCATCTTGAGGTTCCAGGCCGCAAGCCCAAGATTGATCAACAGCTCGGGGTCCTCCGGGTCCAGCTCGAAGGCTCGCTCGTAGGTGACGAGAGCCTTATGCACATGTCCCATCCGCCCAAGCGCCATTGCCAGAACGTGAAACGCCTTGGCGTTGGTCGAGTCGGCCTCGATCCCTTTCAACGCCCATTGACCGGCCTTCACAATGTCGCCCTTGCGCCAGGTCCGTACCGCCCGCTTCACGGCCGTATTGGAGCGCGACCGTTTTTTGTCGGACTCCAATTGCTCGGCCAGCATTTCCAGCTTGTCGAGCGCGGCAAGTCGGGCATCCATGCCCGCACGCGCATCGAGGGAAGGGCGGGGAAGGGCTACCATGGGAAATTCTCAGCGGCTTCTCGTCCCATCACACTTGGTTATCCTTAACGCCGCGTGAATGAGCGCTCACCAGGCGAGAGGGACCCGCTTCGAAGCTAAAGCAATTCTTTACCATCCAAGCGGTTGTATTGCCGTCCAAAGCGGCCGGTCCGGCGAGGTGCTCGGTCCAATGGCCGGAAGGAAGGTTTCATCTTTGCCGAAGGTCGCAAACAAGCCTGCCCCGGATCGCGTGCATGGCGGACCGGTGATTGTTTCGGTCGATGGGCGAGATGTCATCGATTGCCGGCGTTGCCAATTTCGTCACCTAGACCCGCTCTTCAGCGAGGCAGAACTCAAAGCATTCTACGATGCCGAATTCTACCAGAACGAAAGGCCGGACTATTTCCGCCATGCCGAGGAAGACAGGGAATGGTGGATGCTGCGCTATCACCATTATTACGAGATACTTGAGACCCATGGCCCCGGCCGCCGTCTCCTCGACATCGGTTCGGGCCCGGGCTTCTTCCTGCGGGCAGGGCGCGAACGCGGTTGGGATGTGCTTGGCTTCGAGGCATCCCCGGTCGCGGCAGCTTATGCACGCAAACAAGATCTTCCCGTCATCGACGGCTTCTTCTCGGCCGGCGAAGCAAAGGGCCTAGGGGTGTTCGACGCGGTGTCCATGGCCCTGGTGCTCGAGCACGTACGCGATCCCATCGGACTTGTCGAAGAAGCCCTGGATCTTCTGGCACCCGGAGGCTTGTTGTTTGTGGTCTCGCCCAACGACTTCAATCCGCTGCAGGAGGTGCTGTGGAAGCACATGGGTTTTGAGCCGTGGTGGGTGGTGCCGCAGCATCATATCAATTACTTCGACTCCGGATCGGTCCGCGCTTTCTTTCTGGCGCGGGGACTGGAGGTCCTTCACCAGGAGTCGAGCTATCCGATGGAAAGTTTCTTGCTGGCTGGGCGCAACTATGTGGGCGACAGTACCGTCGGCCGGGCGTGTCATAAGGAGCGCAAGGCGTTCGAAACCGCTCTCTTCCGGCACGACAAGGCGACGATAAGGGCATTGGCAAAGTCCTGGTCGCAAGCCGGGATCGGCCGGGAATTCGCGATCGTGGGGAGGAAGCGAGGATGAAGGCCGCGGAAGCCATGGTCCCAGTTGCGCCGGAAAAGTCGTCCAATCGGCTGCTCGGCGCGGACATCATCGTTGATGCCTTCTTGCGCAATCGCGTCGATCACGTGTTCATTTTTCCCGGTGGCACCATCGCCCCGATTCTGGACCGCATCGAAAAGCGCACCAAGATCGAGATCGTCTGCCCTCGCACCGAGCAGGGCGCGGGCTATGCCGCCCTGGCCTATGCGCGGCTGACGCGCCAGCCCGCGGTATTCATGGTGACGTCCGGACCGGGTGTCACGAATGCCGTCACGCCCATCGCCGATGCCTATTACGACAATGTGCCGCTGGTGGTTCTCACCGGACAGGTTTCCACCCCCGATATGCGTGGCGATCTGCCCGTCAGGCAGCGAGGTTTCCAGGAAGTGGACACCGTTCAATTGATGAGGCCCATCACCAAGGCGAGCTTCCTGGTCAAGGAGCTCCGCGACCTTCCGAACGTCATGGAAAGCGCCTTTTTCCTGGCGGGCGAGGGGCGCCAAGGCCCGGTTGTGGTTGACCTGCCGATGAATATGCAAAAGGGGTCATTATCCGAAGCACAGCTTCTTCCGGCCGAAAAGCACTATTCGGACAGACCCGCGCTTGATATCCGGAAGATTGAAACCCTGGCGGGATGGATCGCCGGGGCCGAGCGTCCGGTGATCCTGGCTGGTGGCGGTGTCATCGCCTCGGGCGCCCACGCCGAATTGCGAATCCTGGCCGATGAGTTTCAGATACCGGTGACGATGAGCATGCCGGGCATGGGCGCTTATCCTTCGAATGGACGGCTTTCGCTGGGATTATGCGGTTATGCCGGGAGCCAGTGGGCCAATCTGGCGATCTACAAGTCGGATCTTTTGATCGGCATTGGCACGACCTTCCACGTGCGCCAGACCGGAAGCTTGCCGGATCGCACGGTTGAAAATGGTCGGATCGCTCGCATTGATCTTGACGCCAACGAGTTGCGGCATAGCCGGGTGCCGCTAAGCCTTCAGATCCGCGCCGACGCCAAGGAGGCGCTGGCGGCCTTGGATGTTCTTCTCGGAAGGCGCACCAAGCTTGAGAAATCGCGCAAGCTCGCATGGCTGAGCGCCATTGACGGCTGGAAGACGCAATACCCGCTTTGGACCGGGAGACTTTCGCGCCTGCCCAAGCCGCAGGAGGTGATCGAATTCGCCAATGCGCTCATTGTCGGCAAGCAGGTGATCGTCACCACCGGGGTGGGCCAGCACCAAGTTTGGGTTCCGCGTCACTTCGATTTCGCGACACCCGACCGGACGCTCTTGACGTCCTGCGGTCATGGTACCATGGGTTACGATCTGCCGGCTGCGATCGGTGCCAAGCTCGCCGCTCCGGAAGCTGCTGTCGTATGCTTCGTCGGCGACGGCAGTCTCCAAATGAATATCCAGGAGCTGGCCACGATTGCCGAGCGCCAACTCGATATCAAAATCATCGTGCTGGACAATCACGCCCTCAACATCGTCGCCCAGTTCCAGCGGCAGACCTGGAAGTCCCATCCCTCTACGGGCGAAAAATACAACCCCGACTTCGCCGCCATCGCCGGCGCCTACGGCCTGGCAAGCGTGGTCATCAAGAGTAAAAAGGATCTCAAGGACAAATTGCGCCCGGCACTGCGCGGAAAGGGGCCGGTAGTGATCCACTGCCACGTGGACCCGAAGGAGGATCTGCTGCCGATGCTTCTCGGAGGTCACACCTTGGACGATATGTCCACTGAATGGTCCTTCTGATGCCGTCACGCCCGAAAGTTGCTCTGGTCACAGGCTCAGGCAGCGGCATCGGAAAAGAGAGCGCGCTGGCCCTCTTGAATGCCGGATATCGCGTCGCTTGCGGCTACAACCATAATCGGGCAGGCGCTGAGGCCATTGCCGACACCCATCCGGCCGCTCTTCCGGTCAAAATCGATATCGCCAGCCGCTCATCGGTGAGGAAGGCGATCCGGACCACTGCCGGACATTTCAGGGCGGATATCGCCATTGTCGTCAACAATGCGGCGCTGAACCAGGAAAAGCCGTTCGAAAAGCTGACCGACGCCGATTGGGACCAAATGCTCGCGATCAATCTGCGGGGCGCCTTCATCGTTGTCCAGGAAGCGTTGCCTCCCATGATCGCGCAGAAGTGGGGACGGATCGTCAATATCAGCTCCATCGGCGGCCAATGGGGCGGGATGCGCCAGGTTCATTATGCGGCAGCCAAGGCGGGCCTGATCAACTTCACGCACTCGCTGGCGAGGCTCTACTCGCCGGCTGGCATCACCGCCAATGCCATTGCCCCGGGATTGGTGGCAACCGCGATGGTCCGGAAGGAACTGAGGTCGAAAGCGGGCAAAGCGAAGCTCCGCGCGATTCCTGCGGGCCGCGTTGCCAGGCCGGCAGAAATCGCCGGGGCCATCCTCTATCTTGTTTCGGATGAGGCGGCTTACGTGACCGGCCATACCCTCGCCATCAACGGCGGGCTGTTGATGTCATGAAGACACTTCTGGTCCTGGGCGCCGGCAAAGAGCAGATGATCGCCATCGCGTTGGCCAAACATAAACAAATCCACACCATTGTGCTCGACCGGAATCCAAAGGCGGAGGGTCGCGCAGCGGCCGGCGAATTCCATGCCGTGAGTACGAGGGACCGGAACGCCGTGCTCGAATTCGTAAGGAATTATAAGGACAGGATCGATGGCGTCATGACCATCGCCAGCGACATCCCGCATATCGTTTCTTCGGCCGCGGAGATACGCGGCGTGCCCCACATCCCCGTGCCCGTAGCCGAACTCTGCGTTCATAAATTGCGCATGAAGGAGCGGTTGCAAGGGGCGGAGATCAATGTTCCAGCGTTCGCCTCGGTGAAAGGCGTGGAGGAACTCGAAGCGTTCATCTCCGGCGTCGGCTACCCGGTCGTGATCAAACCGGTGGACAATTCGGGCGCCCGGGGGGTGCTGCGCCTTGCCGGCAAGACAGACCTCTTTCAGGCTTTCGCTTACGCCAGCCGCTTTGCCTTTTCGGGAGAGGTGATGGCGGAGAAATTCGTCGAAGGACACCAGATAAGCACGGAAGGGCTGGTGCTGAACGGTATTCTCCATTGCACCGGCTTTGCCGACCGCAACTATTCAAGGCTGAGCGATGCCGATCCCTTCATGATTGAGGACGGAGGAGACATTCCGACGGCGCTCGCCGATGCCGAACGGAAGAAGGTCGAGGCGGAATTCGAA
>JBOHKF010000367.1:0-6059 GCA_050729015.1 Rhizomicrobium sp.
GGGCAATCTATCTTTTCTTCGGCGTCCTTCCCGAGATGTTTTCAAGCACCCGGGCGCGGCGCTTTGCCGACAATGTGGCGAGCATTGCCGATCCCGGCCGCAGCTTCCGGGAGAAGCAGCGCCGGGTTGCGACGGTCGGCTCCGCCGATTCCAAGCGGGCCCTGGCGGAAGAATACATCCGCACCGGCCGCTTCGCCGACGCGGTCGAGATCTATGAAAGCGCGATGGCCGGCCCTTTGGGCGCCAACGACTCCGCCCTGCTCAAGGGCATGGCCCGCGCCAAGATGCTGTCGGGCGACGGCAGCGCCGCGGAGGCGCTGTTCCAACGCCTCAAGGAGACCGACCCGGCTGCCTTCGATGCCGATGCCGAGCTCGATTACGCCCGCGCCCTGGTACTGCAAGGAAAGAATGAAGGCGCGGTGAGACAATATGAGCATGTGGTGCCCCGCTATCCGGGTGAGGAGGCGCGCTGCCGCTTCGCGCTGCTGCTTGAGGAATTGGGCGAGAACGAACGCGCCCGGCAATTGTTTGGCGAGATATTGGAAGCCCTAAAGGGTGCGCCGGGCTATTACCGGCGGCGGCAGGCCGAATGGGTTCGCATCGCCCGCCAGCATCTGAAATAGCGCCTTCACTGCGCGGCGGCTTCGTATTCCTGCTGCGCCGCCATCCATTGGGTTTCGGCCGCGGCGAGCTTGCGCGCGGTTTCGGCCCGCTTCTTGGAGACGGAGACTCCTTTGGCGGGCTCGCGGGCAAAAAGCAGGGGATCGCCCAGCGCCCGGTCGAGTTTCGCCAGTTCCGTATGAAGCTGCGAAATTCGCGACTCTGCCGCCTCCACGCGATCCTTGAGAGGCTGGAGTCCCCGCCGCCTTTCCGCACCGCAGCGCCGCGCGCTCTCCTTGTCGTCCTTCGCCTTCGGTTGGGAGGGGCGGCAAGGCCCATCGCCGCCGGTAAGAAGCAGGCGCCGGTAGGCGTCAAGGTCGTCTTCGAAGGGCTTCACCGTGCCGCCCGACACCAGCAAAAGCCGCTCGACTGTTCCTTCGATCAGCCGGCGGTCATGGCTTACCAGAATCACGGCACCGTCAAAATCGTTAAGCGCCGTCAGAAGCTCGTTGCGCGCGTCAATGTCGAGATGGTTGGTAGGTTCGTCCAGGACCAGGAGATTGGGCCGATCCAGAGTGGCCAGCGCCAGCATCAGCCGGGCGCGCTCGCCTCCCGACAACTGCCCCACCTTGGCAAGGCCCTTGTCGGCGGAGAAACCGAAGCCGCCAAGGCGGGTGCGCACTTCTTCCAGACTGAGCGCCGGGCAGAGCGCCGAAAGCGTCTCGATGGGCGTGAGCAGGGAATCGAGTTCTTCCTGCTGATGCTGAGCGAAATAGCCGACCTTCAGTTTGCGGCCGCGCACCAGTTCGCCGTCCATGGGCGCGAGCTTACCCGCGAGCAGCTTGGCCAAGGTGGATTTGCCGTTGCCATTCTTGCCCAGAAGCGCAATGCGGTCACCGGGGTCGATGCGCAGCGAAAGGTCGCTGAGCACCGGCCTTGCCGGCTCGTAGCCGGCACTGGCCCGGTCCATGGTGATGAGGGGTGGGCTGGCTTCCAGGGGCTTAGGAATGCGGATGGGAGCTACATGTTCTTCGCCCGGCACGTCCACTTGTGCCATCCGGGCGAGAATTTTGAGGCGGCTTTGCGCCTGGCGGGCCTTCGAAGCCTTGGCGCGGAAACGATCGACGAAGGCCTTGATATGGGCGCGCTGGGCTTCCTGTTTTCTGGCGAAGGCAAGGTCCCGGCCGCGCTTGAGCGCCCGGCTCGCCGCGAAACTGTCGTAATTCCCCGCGTAAAGCGCCAGCTTCCCCCGTTCCAGATGAAGGATGAACTCGCACACATTGTTGAGAAGATCGCGATCGTGACTGACGATCACGATAGTCCCGCGGCCGCGGGCAAGGTAATTCTCCAGCCAGACGACGCCTTCGAGATCCAGATAGTTGGTCGGCTCGTCAAGGAGCAGCAAGTCCGGCGCCACGAACAGAACTGCCGCCAACGCCACGCGCATGCGCCAGCCGCCGGAGAATTCGCTGACGGCGGTCGATTGATCGGCGGCCGAAAAGCCCAGACCCGCCAGAATTGCCCCGGCCCGCGCCGGCGCGCTGTAGGCGCCGATGGCATCCAGTCGCGCATAGATTTCGGCGAGCCGGTGACCGTCCGTCTCATGTTCGGCGGCCGCCAGAAGCCTGGTTCGTTCCCCGTCCGCCTTGAGTACCGTGTCGAGCAGGCTTGCCTCATCGCCGGGCGCCTCCTGTTCCACGGACCCCAGACGCCAATCCTTGGGCAGGCTTATTTGGCCGCCATCCGGCTCGATCCCGCCAAGGATCGCTTTCAAAAGCGTGGATTTGCCGGCGCCGTTGCGGCCGACCAGCCCGATGCGCCGCCCTTGAGGCAGATTGGCACTGGCGCCGGAGAGAATTTCCCGGCCCGCAATGCGCACCACGAGATTGTCAATCGCAAGCATCGCGGGCGCCTTATAACGCCCCACCGCCCGCCGGCAAGACCGAAGGCGTGGGGCGCGCGTGCGCGCGCGCGCAGATCAGCCTTTCGAACCCGCTCCAAGTCGAGCTCCGCGGTCTCGATTCGGCGCCTTGCCCTTGGCACGCCGCCGCCGCTATAAGGCCGGCGCTTTCGAGCTTTACGATATTCGGACAGTGGGAGACGTCATGGCCGTCGAGCGCACCCTTTCGATCATCAAGCCGGACGCTACCCGCCGCAATCTCACCGGCCGTATCATCGCCAGATTCGAGGAAGCGGGCTTGCGGGTGATTGCCAGTCGGCGGTTGTCTCTCTCTCGGCCCCAAGCCGAAGCCTTCTATGCCGTTCATCGCCAACGGCCATTCTTCGGGAGTCTGGTGAAATTCATGACCTCCGGCCCGGTCGTGGTTCAGGTGCTGGAAGGGGAGAACGCGGTCGCCAGGAACCGCGAGGTCATGGGAGCCACCAGTCCCGCCGACGCCGCGCCCGGCACCATCCGCAAGGACTTTGCCGAAAGCATCGAAGCCAATTGCGTGCACGGGTCCGATGCTGCCGACACCGCTGCCGGCGAGATCAAATTCTTTTTCTCCGATCTCGATATTGTCGGCTGAGATTTTTCTTTGCCGGCTTGTGGCCATGGCCGATAGATGAAAATCTAGGAGCATCGGCCCGGAAGGGCTGCAACCGGCTCAGGCCGGCTGTGGAACCATCGATAGGAATTGGCGATGACCGGCGTGCGTGGCAAGACGATCGTCATCACCGGCGCCACCTCGGGGATCGGCGAGGTGGCCGCCATCCGCCTCGCCGAACAGGGCGCCCGCATTGTCTTTACGGCCCGCGACGAAACCCGCGCTCACCTCACTTTGGAAAAGCTCAAAGCCGCCAATCCGGCCAGCGGCCACATCGCCCATCTTGCGGATCTTTCGCTGCTCGCCGGAATGAAACGGGCGGCGGCCGCGATCGCCGAAGAGCCGGAGATTGCCATCCTGATTAACAATGCCGGCGCGATGTTCAATCGCCGGATTGAAACCGCCGACGGGCTCGAGAAGACCTTCGCTCTCAATCACCTGTCCTATTTCATTCTCTCCAACCTCTTGCTTCCGAAACTCAAGCCAGGCGCGCGCATCATTTCGACCGCATCCCACGCCCATTTCCGCGCCCGCCTCGACTGGGGCGATCTCGGCAGCCGGCGCGCCTATTCGGGCTTTGCCGTCTATGCCAAGTCCAAATTGTGCAATCTGCTCTTCACGCGCGAGTTGGCGCGTCGCATCGCGCCCGGCGGGATCACCGCCAATGCCCTCCATCCCGGCTTCGTCGCCACCCGCTTCGGCGATCGATCGGGCGGGGTGGCGGGGGCGGTTCTAAGGATCGCCAAGCCGCTGGTCGCGATCTCGCCGGACGAAGGCGCCAAGACTCTCCTTTACTTGGCCGCCGCGCCGGAAGTGGCGAATGTCAGCGGCAAGTATTTTTACAGATGTGCGCCGGCTGCGCCATCCGCCGAAGCGATCAAGGACGAAGACGCCAAACGGCTTTGGGAAATCTCCGCGGAAATCGCCGGCCTCGGCTGAGGGATCAGGAAAAAACCGCCAGCCCGTTCTCCAGTCTGACTTTTCCCTCCGCCAGAAGGCACAGGGCCGCCGGATAGAGCTTATGCTCCGCCTCTAACACGCGGGCCGCCAAGGTCTGCGGCGTATCGCCGGGATGAACCGGAACCGGCGTCTGGGCGATCACCGGGCCGGCGTCAAGTTCTGGAACCACAAAATGCACGCTGGCGCCGGAGCGCGTCTCATTGGCCTTGAGCACCCGCTCATGCACCCGCACGCCTTTATAGGCCGGAAGCAGCGACGGATGAATGTTGATGAGCCGTCCTTCCCAGGCGCGGGCGAAACCATCGGAGAGAATCCGCATGAAGCCCGCCAGGCAGACGATGTCGGCTCCGACGGCGCTGAGGGCCGCGTCCAGCAGGGCATCGAAATCCTCGCGCGCCCGTCCTTGGTGCGAGATCACCTGCGTGGGAATCCCGGCGTCGGCCGCCCGCTTTAAGCCGCCTGCGCCCTCGACATTGGAAATCACCAGCACGATGCGATAGGGCGCGGCGCCCTGGGCGGCAATCAGGGCGGCAAGATTGCTGCCACGGCCTGAGATCAAGACCGCGGCCTTCTTCAAAGCCGCAACGCCCCGCGGTACCGCACCTTGGACAGGCCCCCCGACGAGTCCGCAACCAGGTGTCCCAGCCGGACCGCGCGATCGCCCGACTGCTGAAAGGCGTCGATGGCAAGGCCGGCGAAATTTTCCGCCACCACTGCGACGAGGCCGATTCCGCAATTGAACGTGCGCAGCATTTCGCTTTCGGAGACGTTGCCTTGATGGGCAAGCCAGCCGAACACGCTGGGAGGCGACCATGCGGAAAGATCCATTTCGGCAGCGAATCCCTTGGGAAGGGCGCGCGGCAGGTTTTCGGTGAGGCCGCCGCCGGTGATGTGCGCCAATCCCTTGACGCCGCCGGCCCTGACCGCCGCCAGCGCGCCTTTCACGTAAAGGCGGGTGGGCGTCATCAAGGCGTGGCCCAACTTCAAGGCGCTCGCGAATGGCGCCGGGCTGTCCCAGCCGAGCCCGCTGTTTTCGACCAGCTTGCGGACCAGCGCATAGCCGTTTGAATGCAGGCCCGACGCGGCCACGCCGAGCAGCACATCGTTGGCGGTCATCGCCTGCATCTTGGGAAGCACAGCCCCCCGCTCAACCGCGCCCACCGCGAAGCCCGCCAGGTCGAAATCCCCCTTGGCATAGAGGCCCGGCATCTCGGCGGTTTCGCCGCCGATCAGGGCCGCGCCCGAATCCTTGCAGGCGCGCGCGATCCCCTCGATCACCCGCGCCGCCGCTTCCACTTCCAGCTTGCCGCTCGCGTAATAATCGAGAAAGAAAAGTGGCTCCGCACCCTGGACCACGATGTCGTTGACGCACATCGCCACCAGGTCCTGGCCGATTCCGTCGAACAGGCCGGTCTCGATGGCGATCTTGAGCTTGGTGCCGACGCCGTCGGTGGCGGCGACCAGCACCGGATCCTTGAATCCCGCGGCCCTGAGATCGAACAGGCCGCCGAACCCGCCCAGGTCGGCGCCGGCGCCGGGGCGGCTGGTGGAACGTGCGGCGGGCGCGATGCGCGCGACCAAGGCCGCGCCCGCGTCGATGTCCACACCGGCTTTCTTGTAGGTAAAGCTTTCGTTACCGGACATTGGGTTTTCCGTCTCAAGTCAAGGGCCGGGTCGCGGTTTCGACGATAAACGATCAGGTTACCATCCGTTTAATCGGGCGAGGGGTCTCTCTGCAAGCGGGTGGAAAACCCCTAAGATGGCGCCATGTCGCTGGACGCCGCCATCGCGGTCCATCGCTTCGGACTGGGCGCCGGCCTCGGCGAAATCGAGGCGGCAAGCGCCGATCCGAAAGCCTGGCTGGTGGGCCAACTGGGCCCGGGGGACGTGCCGGTACCCCCTGACGGAGGCAGCTTCGCGTCCGGCGGCAATTTGTTGCGGCAAGAGCAGGCC
>JBOHKF010000368.1:0-3635 GCA_050729015.1 Rhizomicrobium sp.
CGCTGCGCGTGTTCGCCGAGCAGGTCACCACCGTGGCGCGCGAGGTCGGGACCGACGGCAAGCTCGGCGGCCAAGCCGAGGTGGCCGGCGTCGCCGGCACCTGGAAGGATCTGACCGACACGGTGAATTTGATGGCCGCCAACCTCACCGAGCAGGTTCGCGGCATCGTCAAGGTGGTGACCGCCGTCGCAAATGGCGAACTCAGGCAGAATCTGACGGTGAAATCCAAGGGCGAGGTGGCGGCGCTTGCCGACACCATCAACGCGATGACCGCGACCTTGGCGACCTTTGCCGAACAGGTCACCACGGTGGCCAGAGAAGTGGGCGTGGAAGGCCGCCTGGGCGGGCAGGCCAACGTGCCGGGCGCGGCGGGCACCTGGAAGGACCTGACCGGCAACGTCAATCTATTGGCCGCCAATCTTACGTCCCAGGTGCGTGCCATCGCCGAAGTGGCGACCGCGGTGACCAAGGGCGACCTCACGCGGTCGATCCAGGTCGACGCCCGGGGCGAGGTGTCCGAACTCAAGGACAACATCAACACCATGATCGACAATTTGCGCCTCACCACCGAGCGCAACACCGAGCAGGACTGGCTCAAGACCAATCTCGCCAAGTTCACCAACATGCTGCAGGGCCAACGCGATCTGGTGACGGTGGGCCGGATGCTGCTTTCCGAGCTGACGCCGCTGGTGAACGCCCAGATGGGGGTGATCTATCAGATGGAGTCGGACGAGCGGCTGCTGCTTGTTTCCTCCTATGCCGATCATCCGGTTGACGGCCATCCCAAGGCCTTTTTGGTCGGCGAAGGCCTGATCGGCCAGTGCGCCCGCGACAAGCGCCCGCTGCTGATCGCCAATGTGGAGCGCGGGATCCCGATCGCCTCGGCCCTGATGCAATTGACGCCTAAGAACATCGTCGTGCTTCCGGTGCTGTTCGAAAGCCAGGTCAAGGCGGTGATCGAGCTGTCTTCGGTTGCCGATTTCACCGATTTGCAGATCACCTTCCTGGAGCAATTGACCGCCAGTATCGGCATCGTTCTCAACAGCATCGAGGCGACGATGCAGACGGAGGGACTGCTCAAGCAGTCCCAACAACTGGCCGGCGTGCTTCAGACCCAGCAAAAAGAATTGCAGCAGACCAACGAGCAGCTCGAGCAGAAGGCCCGCGAGCTGGCCGAGCAGAATGTGGAAGTGGAACGCAAGAACCAGGAAATCGAGCAGGCGCGGCGGGCGCTGGAAGAAAAGGCCACCGAATTGGCGCTGACCTCCAAATACAAGTCGGAATTCCTGGCGAATATGAGCCACGAATTGCGCACGCCGCTCAATTCCATCCTGATCCTGGGCCAGCAACTGGCCGACAATTCCGACCATAATCTCACCTTGAAGCAGGTGGATTTCGCCCGCACCATCCATGGGGCCGGAACCGATCTGTTAAATCTCATCAGCGACATTCTCGACCTTTCCAAGATCGAGTCCGGCACGGTCACGGTGGACGCGGAAGAGATCAACTTCGCCCATGTGGTGGACGCGGTGGCGCGCCCCTTCAGCCACGAAGCGGAAGCAAGGGCTCTGGGCTTCCATGTCAGCCTGGATCCGTCCTTGGCCCGCACCATGTTCACCGATTCCAAGCGTCTTCAGCAGGTGCTCAAAAATCTGCTCTCCAATGCCTTCAAATTCACCACCCGGGGCGAGGTGCAATTTCGCGTCGCCGCGGTCGAGGAAGGCTGGAATCCTGCCCACCCGATTTTGGGCCAGCCAGGGCCGGTGGTGATGTTCGAAGTCTCCGATACCGGCATCGGCATCGCCGTCGAGAAGCAGAAACTGATCTTCGAAGCCTTCCAGCAGGCTGACGCCTCGACCAGCCGCAAATATGGCGGCACCGGCCTGGGCCTGGCCATCAGCCGTGAATTGGCGGGCCTGCTGGGGGGGGAAATCCAGTTGCGTTCGGCTCCCGGCGCGGGCAGCACCTTCAGGCTCTATCTGCCGGTCCATTACTGCGCCGCCGCGACCGCGGCCCCGCCGGCCGCGCTTGCCGTGTTTCCCGAGCGCAGCATTGTCGTCGAGCAATTGGCCGACGACCGCGCCGGGATCGTACCCGGGGACAGCGTGCTTCTGGTGGTGGAAGACGACCTCCATTATGCGCGCATCCTGATGGACCTCGCCCATGACCAGGGCTTCAAGGTGGTGGCGGCGACGCGCGGCGCCGACGCGCTGGAATTGGCGGCGCAATACAATCCCGCCGCCGTTTCGCTGGACATTTTCCTTCCCGACATGCTGGGTTGGACGGTGCTCTCGCAACTGAAGCAGAATCCGAAAACCCGGCACATTCCGGTCCAGATCGTCACCCTGGACGAGGATCGTCGGCACGGCTTGGCGTGCGGTGCGTTTTCTTTCGTCACCAAGCCGACCTCGGCGGAAGGCGTGCAGAACGCCATCTCCAGGGTCAGGGCCTATGTCCAGCCGCGCAAGAAGCGCCTTCTGGTGATCGAAGACAATCCCGCGGAACAGAAGTCCATCGAAGCCCTTCTCGGCCATTCGGACATCGAAATCGAAACCGTGGGTACCGGCGGCCGGGCGCTGGAAGCGCTAAGGGCCGGGCAAATCGATTGTGTGGTGCTGGACTTGAGGCTTCCCGACATTTCCGGGTTCGACCTGCTCGAACAATTGGGCTCCGACCCGGCGCTCTGCGATATTCCCGTGGTCGTCTTCACGGGACGGGAGTTGTCGCCGGAAGACGCCGCCCGGCTCCATGCGGTGGCGCGCTCCATCGTGGTCAAGGGGGTGGAATCTCCGGAAAGACTGCTGGACGAGACGTCGCTGTTCCTGCACCGGGTGGTGAGCGATCTGCCGGTCGAGAAGCAGCAGATGCTGGAGCGGCTCACCAACTCCGACGAGGATCTGGTGAACAGAACCGTGCTCCTGGTGGACGACGACCCCCGCAACATCTTCGCCCTCTCCAGCGTGTTGGAGCGGCGCGGCATGCAGGTCCTGACGGCGACCACGGGCAAGGAGGCCATCGACCTGGTCCATGCGACACCCGATCTGGCCATCGTGCTGATGGACATCATGATGCCGGAAATGGACGGCTATCGGACAATGTCGGCGATCCGCACCGATCCCCAATTCCGGCGTCTGCCGATCGTCGCCTTGACCGCCAAGGCGATGAAGGGCGACCGCGAGAAGTGCCTGGAGGCGGGCGCCTCGGATTATCTGGCCAAGCCCGTCAACACCGAGCAGTTGCTGGCGGCGTTGCGCATGTGGCTCCATCGCTAGGATGGCGCCGGTGGCTAAAGAAAGCGCCGTCAACGTCCTGCTGGTGGACGATCAGCGGGGCAAGCTCCTCAGCTATGAGGTGATGCTCGAAGAGCTTGGCGAAAATCTGGTCTCGGTTTCGTCCGCCAAGGAGGCCCTCGCCTATCTTCTCAAGGCCGACGTGGCGGTGATCCTGGTGGATGTCTGCATGCCCGAACTGGACGGCTTCGAGCTGGCCAAAATGATCCGCGAGCATCCCCGTTTCCAGAAGACGGCCATCATCTTCATTTCCGCCATCCACCTGTCCGAAACCGACTTTCTCCGCGGCTACCAGGCGGGCGCGGTGGACTATATTTCGGTGCCGGTGGTGCCGGAACTGTTGCG
>JBOHKF010000369.1:0-3076 GCA_050729015.1 Rhizomicrobium sp.
TTGCAAGGCCATGGCGTTTCACCTGGATCAACTGGTTCGCGACAATCACCGACAACCGCCGCTTCGCGGGCGAGGCGGGCTGGCCACGATCATCCCACCCGGGCCCGCAAATCTGGAAATCGGCGCCCGCCAGAAGTGCCCGCGCAAAGAGATTCCGCCGCAGGATGTCGCCGCGGCCGATGAAGGTCGGCGGCTCGGTTTCTTCGGCCGAAGGCAAGCGATATTCTTGCGGTACCCAGCACGGCATCGGCAGGCAGAGGTGGGGAAGCCCCGCCTTCCGGTACATGGGCAAGGCCTCGACCTCGGGCACCCAGTTGAGATCGAAGACCCTGAACTCCCTCGGCGCCGTGCGAAATTCCCGCACATTGTCGCAAAAGAAATTCACGCATGGAATGCCAAGGCTCTGGATCTGCCGGATGGCGCCGGCATCCACCTGCGGGGGATAAAGATAGGAAAGGAAGAGATGGATGGAGAGACGGTGGTGTTGGCGCCGGACGAAGCCAAGCGTCCTTTCCCAGACGTCCGCTCGCCATTGGGCGATTCGATGGGGATCGGTCGAGACCAGAGCTTCCGCCCAATCCACGCCCTCCACTTCCAGAAACTCGTGGCCGGCTTCTTCGATGCCATTCTTGAAATACCTACGCCATTGGCCATAGGCCGGTATCGGATGGTCGGGAAGCCCTTGCAGACACGAGACCAAAATACGCATGCGCTCACGCCCGCGCCAACAGCCAGATTCCTGGAAGCAGGCGCGGCGCGGAAAATCCATGCCGGGCGGCAATGCGGTCGAGAGCCAGCCGGCCCTCTTGCGGACTGTCGTGCCACTCGATGAACAGCTTGTCCACCAGTTGGAGCCATGGGCAAGCTTGCGCCAGCAGATGCCGTTCGTATCCTTCTATGTCCATTTTGAGCAATTCGATCCTCGGCCAGCCAAGCCGGTCAAGTATGGCGGGGATGGTCATCGCCGCCACCTCCAGCGTCCGTCCCGCCGGGTTCGACCCTTGTACCAGGCTATGCCCGTAATCTTTTTCGTGAATCGCAAGGATCTCGGTGCCGTTTCGCATACTGACCGCTGCGGGAAAGACCGTCGCCTTCACGCCATTCAGCCGCAAATTCTCCTCAAGGACGCGCAAATTGCCGGGCTCGGGTTCGACGCAGGCGAGTTGCGCGTCAGGAAAGGACCTTGCAAAAAACACCGCGGTGAATCCGACATTGGTGCCGACATCCAGAATGGTTGTCGGCGGCGGGACGCACTGCAATTGATAATAGCGGTGATCGAAAACCTCTCCGAAAATGAAACGGTCGGAGCGGTTGGTCCTCACCCGCAACTTGAGATCGCCGATGGGATGCGGATATTGGAGATTGACGATCAGGCCATTCCGGCGCTTGGGCAGCGACGCGGAATAGGTCCAATAGAGCGATTTGATGCCGTCCCAGGGGGAGGCCCCGTGCGCCCAGGACCAGCGCAGGTTGGCTGCGAGTGCGGAGAAATCCACTGTCCTTCCCTATCCTGCCGGTTCGGTGGCGGGCGAGACATGAAATTCTGCGGGCACCGCCCTGATGACGGGAGGAGAGCCCGATTTCAGCGCCAGCGATCCGAAAATATGGCCGTGACGATAATCACGCGAGAGGCCTCCCGGATTGCAAAAGGCCACGTCGAATTCGACGGCGTTCTCCACATAATGGTCCAACGAGACGTTTGGAATCGACGTCGCGATATCGAAAGTGTAGCGACCCGCCGCGAGCCAGATGGGCGCGAACGACATTTCACAGCGGTAGGTCCCCGCCGCCTTGGGCAACCCTTGGCCGTCGAACTCCAGGATCGATGAAAAAGCCAGCCGGCGGTTGGACGGATCGTTGAGAAACAACTCCAGCGACATCCCCGCCGTTCCGTC
The DNA here is from genome assembly GCA_050729015.1 of Rhizomicrobium sp. Lineage (GTDB taxonomy): Bacteria > Pseudomonadota > Alphaproteobacteria > Micropepsales > Micropepsaceae > Rhizomicrobium. The sequence goes on from JBOHKF010000369.1 coordinate 1,896, forward strand.
GGTGGAAAAATCGACCGCCACGTCCAAGGATTTTCCGGGCACATAGAAGGCGCCGGGTTCGCCCCGCCCGTCCGCCAGCACAACTCGCAATATCCGGCTGTGGCGTCCGCGGCCGCGGAATTGGCGCGTGCCTTTGTCCGGCTGAGGCCGGTGGCGATATTTGGCGATGGTCTCTTTGCTCTCGCCGCTCCATTTGATCCCGCCCTTGTCGAGCCACAGACAGCGCCTGGTCAGGGCGGAAATGGCGGCCAGGTTATGGCTGACGAAAAGAACGGTACGGCCGCCGTTCGCCACGTCCGACATTTTACCCAGGCACTTTTCCTGGAAGTCGGCGTCACCCACCGCCAGCACTTCATCCACCACCAGGATTTCCGGCTCGAGATGGGCGGCAACGGCGAATGCAAGCCGCACATACATGCCGCTCGAATAGCGTTTGACCGGGGTGTCGAGGAATTTGTCCACTTCCGCGAATGCCACGATCTCATCGAACTTCCGTTTGATCTCTCCCCTGCTCATTCCAAGAATGGCACCGTTGAGGAAGACATTCTCCCGCCCCGTCAGCTCCGGATGAAAGCCGGTTCCCACCTCCAGCAGACTGGCGACGCGGCCGCTGACGGTGACCCGCCCCAAAGTGGGTTCGGTGATCCGGCTCAATATTTTAAGCAGGGTGGATTTGCCGGCTCCATTACGGCCGATGATGCCGAGGACGTCGCCGCGCCGGATTTCGAAGCTTACGTCCTTGAGCGCCCAAAATTCCTCGATTGCGCCAGGTTCGGTGATTTCGCGGCGGCGAACCAGGTTCTTGGTTTTCCGCCATGCGTCTTTGGCGGCCTGGGCAACCACGTCCCGCAGCGCCACATAGCGCTCGCGCTCGCTTGCGTGGCCGATAAAGTACTTCTTGCCGACTCCTTCCGCCTTGATGACGATGTCGCTCATATGATGTCCGCGAAACTGCGCTCGGTGGCCCGGAAATACGCGATTCCCAGCCAGAGAAGCAGTCCATTGACGATCACGCTGGCGAGGACCTGGACCGGATCCAGAGGACTCCCGGCGCCCAGAAGGCACCAGCGGAAACCGTCGATGGGAGCCACCACGGGATTGAGCCCGTACCAGAAATGCCACCTGGCCGGCACGATGGCGCTGGAAAAGCCCACCGGCGAAACATAGATGCCGAACTGGAC
>JBOHKF010000370.1:0-5113 GCA_050729015.1 Rhizomicrobium sp.
GCGTGCAGGCTTCGACCACGGAGGGGAAATCGGCGGATTTCACGCCTTCGACGTCCTCGGAAGGACTATTGTCAATGAGATCGAAAAGGCGGGGAAAAGAATCGCAAAGATTGAAACAGCGCCGGCAGCCGTGGCAGATGTCGAAGATGCGCCGCATCTCCCGGTCCAGCTTGACGGGATCGCAATAGTCCGGGTCCTGCCAGCGAATGATCTCGCGGGTGGGCGCCTCGAGGCTGCCTTCGCCGGGCATGGCTTTCCTTCAACCTTTTTTTTCGGTGGGCGGGGGAAGGCATCGCCTGGTGTCGCAATGCCTTCCCCGTCTCAGGGATGGGGGCTCAGGAATGGGGCGCCGTTACCGGCCCAGGGCGTCAAGAGCCTTCTGAAAGCGGCCGGCGTGACTTTTTTCGGCTTTGGCCAGTGTCTCGAACCAGTCGGCGATCTCCGCGAAGCCTTCCTGGCGGGCGGTCCGTGCCATGCCGGGATACATGTCGGTATATTCGTGGGTCTCCCCCGCGATTGCCGCTTTCAAATTGGCGCCGGTGGGACCGATGGGTTCGCCGGTCGCGGGATCGCCCACTTCTTCCAGATATTCCAGATGACCGTGCGCATGGCCGGTCTCGCCCTCCGCGGTGGAGCGAAAGACGGCGGCGACATCGTTGAATCCCTCAACGTCGGCCTTTTGCGCAAAATAGAGATAGCGGCGGTTGGCCTGGCTTTCGCCGGCAAAGGCTTCCTTGAGATTCTGCCAGGTCTTGGTGCTTTTCAGGGCGGGCATCAGAGGCTCCTTTCGTTCGGGAGCCCCGAGATTGACGGCTCATCGGCGCGCTGTCAAGTATATTAGAACTATTCTAAACTTAAATTCCAGACCTTCGGAAGCCTTGCGACAAGCATCCGACCTTGCGCGGCCCGCGATCGCTATGCCCGTTTCACTCTCACCACGACGTCGACGCGGTCCACGGCCAGGCCGGGAGGCGGTACCGGTACCCCGGACACGGAAATTTCATCGGCCGGAATGTCAATCAGCCGGCCTTCGGTCTCCAGGAAGAAATGCTGGTGCGGGGCGGTGTTGGTATCGAAATATCCGCGGGCGGTATCCACGATCACCTGCCGCAACAGGCCTGCTTGCGTGAACTGGTGGAGCGTATTGTAAACCGTGGCGAGAGAAATGTTCAGGTCCAGCGCCAGGGCCTCTTCGTGCAAGGCTTCGGCCGTCACGTGGCGGTCGGGACCCTTGAACAACAGGCCCGCCAGTTCCACGCGCTGACGGGTCGGGCGCAAGCCATGGGCGCGAAGCCTGAGGGTGATCTTGGAATTGTCGCGCGCTCTCTTCGCCATGAAGTTCCTGCCGGGCCTGTATGGAAAGACCGATCCTTGATAGAATGCGCCCAGATTATATGTTAGAACATTTCTAATCAAGCCGGGTGGCGAGCCGGGCTTTTCCTGGTGCGAAGTGACCTGAATTTGCGCTATGGGCGTTGTCGAGAAACGGGGATTTGGAGGATAGGAACATTGGACAAGCCGGTGAAAAAGTCGAGTTTCGATCTGTCGGGGCTTCTCGCCTGTGCCCGGGGCGAATTGTTCGGCCCCGGAAACGCCCAATTGCCGTTGTCGCCGATGCTGATGTTCGACCGCATCACCGCCATCAGCGAAGATGGCGGCCGCGAAGGCAAGGGCGAGGTGGTCGCCGAACTCGACGTCAATCCCAATCTCTGGTTTTTCAAATGCCATTTCCAGGGCGATCCGGTGATGCCCGGCTGCCTGGGGTTGGACGCCTTGTGGCAGATGGTGGGTTTCTTTCTGGCGTGGATGGGTGGGTTGGGACGCGGACGTGCGCTGGGGGTCGAGGAAGTCAAGTTCTCCGGCATGGTGCTGCCGACCGCGAGAAAGATTATCTATATCGTTCACTTGAAGCGCGTCGTCATGCGCAAGCTGGTCCTGGGCATCGCCGACGGCATCATGAAAGTGGACGGGAAGGTGATCTACGAGGCCAAGGGTTTGAGGGTTGGCCTCTTCACCGACGCTGCCGCGGCCCTCGCCCAGGTGGCGGCTCAGCCCGCCTCGGCTTGACCACACGGCCGCTCTTGTAGCGGCGCAATATCCCCCGATCTCCACTGTCTTGGGGTATCAGGCGAAAAGGTAGGCATGCGCCGGGTCGTCGTCACGGGATTGGGCATTGTTTCGTCCATCGGCAACAACGTCGAGGAAGTGACAAGATCCCTGCGCGAGGCCAGGTCGGGCATTGTGCGGGCTGAGGATTACGTGCGGCTGGGCTTTCGATCCCAGGTCCATGGCAGCCTCAAGCTCGATCTCGATTCGGTGGTGGACCGCAGGGCTCGCCGTTTCCAGGGCGATGGCGCCGGCTATTGCTGGGTGGCGATGAACCAGGCCATCAAGGACGCAGGCTTGCGGGGCGAGGAAATCTCCCATCCCCGCACCGGCCTCATTGCGGGTTCGGGCGGGGGCAGCACCAAAGCCATTGTCGCCGCTGCCGATATTGCCCGCGATCCCGCCAAGGGCCCGAGGCGCATCGGACCCTTTCAAGTGCCCAAAGCGATGTCCTCCACGGTGAGCGCCAATCTTTCAACCTGGTTAAAGACCAAGGGCGTGAACTATTCGATCTCTTCCGCCTGCTCGACATCGGCCAACTGCATCGGTAGCGCCGCGGAAATGATCCAGTGGGACAAGCAGGACATCATGTTCGCCGGTGGCGGCGAGGAGCTCGACTGGACCTTGAGCGAGATGTTCGACGCCATGGGCGCGATGTCGTCCCGGTTCAACGCCACGCCCGAGAAAGCCAGTCGCGCCTATGACTTGCACCGTGACGGCTTCGTGATCTCCGGCGGCGGCGGCATCCTGGTGCTGGAGGAACTTGAACACGCCAAGGCGCGAGGCGCGAAGATTTACGCGGAACTGGTGGGCTATGGCGCGACCGCCGATGGCGCCGATATGGTGGCGCCATCGGGTGAAGGGGCGGTGCGCTGCATGCGAATGGCGCTCGAGACGGTCACGGGGCCGGTGGACTACATCAATCCGCACGCGACCTCCACGCCTATCGGCGACGTGCCGGAAATCAATGCCATCCGCGAAGTGTTCGGCGACCGGATGCCCTTCGTCAGCGCCACCAAGTCGCTCACCGGCCACAGCCAGGGCGCCGCCGGCGCCCACGAAGCGATCTATACGCTTCTGATGATGCAGCACGGCTTCATTTGCGAAAGCGCCAATATCGAACAACTCGATCCCCAGGTGGCGGGGGCAAATATCGTCCGCCGCCGGGTCGACAATGTGGAGATCAACACCGCCCTGTCGAATTCCTTCGGCTTCGGCGGCACCAACGCGTCGCTGGCGTTCCAGCGGCTGGAAAAGTGATGCCCGACCATGGAACAGAAAACGCCTCGCGAGGCCCTCATGCTTGAAGCCCGAAACGGACTGATGGCAGGAAAGCGCGGCCTGATCATGGGGGTGGCCAACGATCATTCCATCGCCTGGGGCATCGCTCGGATGCTGGCCTCCTGCGGCGCGGAAATGGCCTTCACCTACCAGGGTGAAGCCCAGGCCCGGCGTCTCAAGCCGCTGGCTTCCGGCATGGGCAGCCAGATCGTGATGCCGGGCGATGTGGAAAAGGATTCAGACCTCGATGCGGTCTTCGCGCGGCTTTCCCGGGAATGGGGGTCGCTCGATTTTCTGGTGCACGCCATCGCCTTTTCCGACGCCAAGGAATTGAAGGGGCGGTACGTGGACACCAGCCGCGCCAACTTTCTCAAAAGCCTGGACATTTCCTGCTATTCCTTCACCGCCGTGGCCCGGCGGGTCGCCCGGCTGATGACCAAGGGCGGCGCGCTCCTCACCCTGACCTATCTGGGCGCCGAACGCGTGATGCCCAATTACAACGTCATGGGAGTCGCCAAGGCGGCGCTGGAAGCATCCGTGCGCTATCTCGCGGCCGATCTGGGGCGCGACGCTATCCGCGTCAACGCGATTTCTGCCGGACCGATGCGCACGCTGGCCGGAAGTGCGGTGGCCGACGCCAGGCTGGTTTTCAAATGGAACAAGGTGCAGGCGCCGCTCAAGCGTTCGATCGAACTCAGCCATGTAGGGGGCGCCGCACTTTACCTCTTGAGCGAGCTTTCAGGCGGCGTCACCGGCGAGGTGCATTTCGTGGATGCAGGGTTCCATGTCGTGGGCATGCCGCCGACGGCGGATCTCAAGGGCTGGGCCGCCATCGAAAACGGCCACGAAGACAGTGGCCACGAAGACAATGGGGTCTAGGCAGGGGCGCGGGTCCAGTCGCGCGCCGGGCGCGCTCGTATAGGGGCGGTCCCGCCGGTTGTTGCATCTAGCTCTTGGCGGCGCCGGCAAAGCGGTCGAACAGGTAGTGGCTATCCATGGGGCCGGGTGAGGCTTCCGGATGGTACTGGACGCTGAAGACGTTCCTGCCGTAAAGCGCGATGCCGCAATTGGTGCCGTCGAACAGCGAGACGTGAGTCTCCTTGACCGTCTTGGGCAGGCTGTCGCGGTCGACCGTGAAACCGTGATTCATAGAGACGATCTCGACCTTGCCGGTTTCGAGATCCTTGACGGGATGATTGGCGCCATGATGGCCCTGGGCCATCTTTTTGGTCTTGGCGCCCAAGGCCAGCGCGAGAAGCTGGTGGCCCAGGCAGATGCCGAAGATGGGCACTGCGCGCTCCACCAGACCCTGGATGGTCGCAACGGCATATTCGCCGGTGGCCGCGGGATCGCCGGGACCATTCGAAAGAAGCACCCCGTCCGGGTCGTGGCTGAGCACTTCGTCGAGATCGGCGGTGGCTGGTACCACCGTGATGTCTGCACCGCGCCCTGCCAAAAGGCGCAGGATGTTCCGCTTCACGCCATAATCGATGACGGTGGCGCGCCAGTTGGTTTCCGTCCCCGGGCCGAAGCCTTGGTTCCATGCCCAGGGCGTCTGCTGCCATTTATAAGTCTGCCGCGCGCTCACCTCCCTGGCGAGGTCAAGGCCTTCCAGGCCGGAAAATTCCTTGGCCATCCGGAGCAAGGCGTCATGATCGAGCTTTTCCGCCGCGGCATTGGCGATCGCCCCATGGGGCATGCCTTTTTCCCGGATCAGGCTGGTGAG
>JBOHKF010000371.1:0-5242 GCA_050729015.1 Rhizomicrobium sp.
GGAAGGGGTAGGCAATCCAATGAAGCCCCACCAGATACTGGCCGAACGCGAAACTCCAGCCGCAGACGGCGGGCGCGGCCAAGGAATGGGGGCCGGCGGTGGCGCCATCCATCAACAACACCAGCGCCGCATATCCCAATAGCAGCGCCGGAAAGAACTCTACGGGCGCGAAGGCGAGCGCCGAAAACGCGCCCGCCAGGAAAGCGGTGAACGCGCGTGGCCAACCCCTGAGCCCGCCGATGCTTCTGCCGAGACCTTCCAACGCCGGCGTCATGGGCGATGTTCGCCGCGCCGGATACGCAAGCGCTTGACGCGCCGCGGGTCGGCCTCCAGCACCTCGAATTCATAGCCGCCGGGGCCGCCGACGATCTCGCCCCTGAGCGGAACGCGCCCGGTGAGCGAGACCACCAGACCGCCCAGGGAATCCACGTCCCCGTCTTGAACCGGGCTGGTCAAATCGATGCCGGTTTCGGTCTTGAAGTCCGCCAGCCGCAATCGCGCGTCGGCAACGAAACTGTCCTCCTCCCGTTTCAGGGCGGGCGCGTCTTCGTCATGCTCGTCGGCGATGTCGCCGACGATCTCTTCGATGATGTCTTCGATCGAAACCAACCCGTCGGTGCCGCCATACTCGTCAATCACCAGCGCCAGATGGGTGTGGCTGGTTTGCATCTTCAAAAGCAGATCCAGCGTTCGCATCGCCGGCGGCACGAACAGAATTGGCCGCCTGATGCCGGCGATCGTCACATTCCGCGGACCGGAACTGTCGCCTTCACCGGCAACGATCAGAGCCAGCACGTCCTTCACATGCACCAGTCCCGTGGGGTCGTCCAGATTCTCGCGATAAACGGGCAGGCGCGAGTGCTTGGCTTCCCGAAACAGCTTGACCAGCTCCGCAAGCGGCGTCTCCTCCTCGGCGGCCACGATCTCGGCCCGCGGCACCATCACATCGGACACCCGCAATTCTCCGAAGGACAGGAGATTGGAAAGCATCACCCGCTCCGGTTGCGACAACGCCGGCTCGGTGCGGTCGCTTTCCTCGATCACTTCTTCGAGGCTTTCGCGGATGGCGGCGCTGGACGGGTCTTCGCCCCGCAAAATCCGCATCAGCCGCTTAAGCAGCGGCTCGTGGCCACCGGCTGGCACGCTCATGCGTCCGCCTCATAGGGATTGCCCAGGCCCAGCTTGGCCAGAATTTGAATCTCCAGCCCTTCCATGATCCCGGCGTCTCGCCGCTTGACATGGTCGTACCCGGCCAAATGGAGGATGCCATGAACGGCGAGGTGCGTGGCATGATCGGCGAGGGTCTTGCCGCGTTCTCCGGCTTCGCGCCGGGTTACGCCCAAGGCGATGGCGACATCCCCCAGATAGTCATCGCCACCGGGCAGCGCCGGAAAGGAAAGGACGTTGGTGGCCTTCCCGGTGCCTCGGAACTTGCGATTGAGGGATTTCAGCTTGGCGTCGCTGGCGAGAAGCAGGGTCAGCGAAAAGGCGCCGGTTAAGCCTGCGGCTTGCGCGGCGGCGGCGGCGGCGCGTCTGAGCCGGGGCGAGAGCCCGCGGACCTTGCGCCAGCCCGGATCGTCCACCACCACCAGGATGCCGGTCATTTGCCGCGCTTATTATAGGCAGCGACCACGCGGCCGACGAGGGCGTGGCGAATCACATCGCTTTCCGAAAAGCGGGCGATGCCGACCCCTGCCACCGTTTCGAGAATGGACAGGGCTTCGTTGAGGCCGGTCGCGACATTGCCGGGAAGATCCGACTGGGAAGGATCGCCGGTCACCACCATCTGGCTCTCTTCACCCAGCCGGGTGAGCATCATCTTCATCTGGGCGGAGGTGGCGTTCTGCGCCTCGTCGAGGATCACGAACGCGCGGCTCAAGGTGCGGCCGCGCATGAATGCCAGCGGTGCCACCTCGATCACCCCCTGGTCCATCAGCCTGGTGGTCTGCTCGCCCAGGACATCGAACAAGGCGTCGTAAAGCGGCCGCAGATAGGGATCGATCTTCTCCTTCAGGTCGCCGGGCAGAAACCCGAGCCGCTCGCCGGCTTCGAGTGCGGGGCGCGACAGAATCAGCCGCTCCACCCGGCGCTGGTGCAGCAGATGGGCGCCGAACGCGGCGGCAAGATAGGTCTTGCCGGTACCGGCGGGCCCGATGCCCAGGACGAGGGGATTTTCCCGCATCAGATCGAGATAGGCGCTTTGCGCGGGGCTGCGGGGACGGGTGATGCGGGCGGCGGCCGTCCGGATCGCCCCTTCGGCCGCGCCACGTCCGCTTGCCGCTTGCGGATCGGTGAAGCGGATTTCGGCATCCACTTCCGCGAGGGTGATGCTTTCTCCGGCTTCAAGGCGCCCATAGAGAGAGCGCAGGATGCCGGCGGCCCGGGCGCACGGTTCGGCCGCACCGGAAATGGCGATCAGGTTTCCCCTTTGGCTGATAAGAACCGAAAGCCGCTGCTCCAGCCGGGCGACATGCTTCTGATGCGGCCCCGACAGCGCGGCCGCGAGCCGATTATCGGCGAATTCCAAGGTGAACTGCTCGGCCCTGCGGTGCAGGGATTTGGCGCGGGCACTCAAACCAGCCGGCCTTTGAGGCTGTTGGCGGTCCTGGCTTCGATCTCGACGGCGCACAAGCGACCGATCAGCGAAGTCGGCCCGGCCAGGTGGACAGGCTGCATGGTGGGCGCGCGGCCGACGATCTGACCGGGACTGCGACCCGGCTTTTCGAACAGCACGTCCAGGCGTCTTCCCACCAGGGCGTCGTTGGCGCCGTCCTGCTGGGCCGCCAGCAAGGCCTGCAATATTCCCAAACGGGAGGTCTTGACGCTCTCGGGAATCTGCTTCCCGGCCGCCGCCGGGGTCCCGGGACGGGCGCTATATTTGAAGGAAAAGCATTGCGCGTAACCCACCTCGCGCACCAATTGCAGCGTGGCTTCGAAATCCTCGTCGCTTTCGCCGGGAAATCCGACGATGAAGTCGGAAGAGAACGCCATGTCGGGACGCCGGTCGCGGATGCGGCCGATCAGCCTCAGATAGTCTTGAACCCGGTGCTGCCGGTTCATTGCGCCAAGCACGCGGTCGGAGCCCGATTGGGCAGGTAGATGCAGGAACGGCATCAGCTTGTCGACGCGCGCATGCGCTTCGATGAGGTCCTCGCTCATGTCGCGAGGGTGACTGGTGGTATAGCGGATGCGTAGGACATCGCCGATCTCTGCCAGCGCTGCGATCAGTCTTGCCAGCGACCATGTCCTCATTTCCGCGTCGACGCCGCGATAGGCGTTCACATTCTGACCCAGGAGCACCACTTCCCGGGCGCCACGCGCACAAAGGGCACGGGCCTCCTTGAGGATCTGTTCCGGGGAACGGGAGTGTTCCGGCCCCCTGGTGTATGGCACCACGCAAAAGGTACAGAATTTATCGCAGCCTTCCTGCACGGTTAGAAAGGCGCTAACGCCGGTCGCCAGCGCCGCTTCCGGCAGGACATCGAACTTTTCGAGCGCCGGGAAATCGGCTTCCACCGGTTCGCCGGCGCCCCGCGCGATGCGGGCAATCATTTCCGGCAAGCGGTGATAAGACTGGGGGCCCACGACCATGTCCACCACCGGGGCACGGGCGATGATCTCCCGGCCCTCGGCCTGCGCCGTGCAGCCCGCCACCGCAACCAGCATACGCCCGCCCTTTGTCTCCTTCTCCTGCTTGAGCGCTCGGATGCGTCCGAGATCCGAATAGACCTTCTCGGTTGCCTTTTCGCGAATGTGGCAGGTGTTGAGGATCACCATGTCCGCATCCTCGGCGGTATCGCTCCCGGCATAGCCCAAGGGCGCGAGCAGGTCCGCCATGCGCGCCGAGTCATAGGCATTCATCTGGCAGCCATAGGTCTTGACATAGAGCTTCTTCATGGGTGCAGGGGCAGTATCATATCGTGAAATTACCGGCCAGGGCGGCGGCCTGGCCTTGGCGCACCGTATCCCAGGCGGCGCGGGCAAGCGCCTTGCGGTTCATGACGGCAAGCGCCGGATGGAACTGCACCACCACGTCCAGCGGTCCCGCCTTCAACGCTTCCCACAAATGCGGCACCAGGTCCATGTCGCCATACCAGGCATAAAGCGGCCGGTTCTCGCGCCCCATGGGGATGCCCTGACGGCCCACATAGGCGGTGGAGACCGGCAAAACCGGCACCTCCTTGCCTTCGTGCAGGGCGCGGTCGGCGGCGCCCAACAAGGCGCTTTTGAACGGCAGCACCATGTTGCCGTCAGCCGACGTTCCTTCCGCGAACAACACCAGCACGTCGCCCTCAGCCAGCCGACCGGCGATCGCGTCGCGCGCCGCCCCGGTCCCGCACCGCCGGGCCCGCTCGACGAAGACCGTGCGCTGGAGTCGCGCCAAAGTGCCGAAAAAAGGCCAGCTTCCCACTTCGGACTTCGCCACGAACGACACCGGCAGCAGCGCCGAGAAGATCACGATATCGAGCCAACTGGTGTGATTGGCCAGCAGCAGCGCCGCCTTGGCCGGCGGCGTTCCCAGCACGCGAATCTTGATTCCCAACAACCCGGCAACGAAACGGTGATAGCGATGCGGGAAGGTGCGGGCGCGCCCAAGCCTCAACGCCAGAAGCAGCCATTGATAGGGGATCAACACTAAGGTGACAGCAAGAAAGACCGCGAGAATCGCCGCGGCGCGGATCGTTGCCATCACCCGGCCCCCACACCGGAATGCTTGCTGCACAAGCGATCGCTCACAGCTTGGGCTTTTTGCCTTTCGGAACCCCGTAGAGCTCCAGCCGATGGTCCACCAACTCGAAACCCAGTTCCTCGGCCACGCGCCGCTGCAGTTTCTCGATTTCTTCGTTGCGGAATTCGATCACGCTGCCGGATTGCACGTCAATCAGGTGGTCGTGATGGCTCTCGGGCATCTCTTCATAGCGGGCGCGGCCGTTGCGGAAATCGTGCCGTTCGAGAATTCCCGCGTCCTCGAACAGCTTGACGGTGCGGTAGACGGTGGCGATGGAAATGTGAGGGTCCACGGACGCGGCGCGGCGATAAAGTTCTTCGGCGTCGGGGTGGTCTTCCGCCGAAGAGAGCACGCGGGCGATCACCCGGCGCTGCTCCGTCATTCTCAGCCCCTTATCGGCGCAGAGTTGTTCGATCCGCGTCACCCGCGCTGTCCCCGCGATTTGCCGATTGCCGAGGCGAGGTTAGGCGAAATCGTCGGGATTCGGAAGCGGCAAGGCCGCCTTCAGCACCG
>JBOHKF010000372.1:0-3461 GCA_050729015.1 Rhizomicrobium sp.
GCTATTACGTCCTGGCGGGCAGCGCGCGGCGCATTGCGGTCGTTCCATCCCGCGCCTTCCATCCGGCGCTTCGAAGCGCCTGGGCCATCGGCATCCAACTCTATTCTCTCAAGGGCGGCACCACCAAGGGTTTCGGCGATTTCGCGGCGCTGCGCGATTTCGCGAGACGCGCCGCCGCATCGGGAGCCGATGCCGTCGCCATAAGCCCCGTCCATGCTCTGTTCTGGGCGCGGCCCGATCACATCAGCCCTTATGCGCCTTCCACCCGGCTCTTTTTCAACCCGCTGTATGCGCCTTCGGTCCGCGCCGTCCGCTCCGGGCCCGAACGCCTGGTGAACTGGCCGGTTGCCGCCAGAGAAAAATGGCAAACGCTCCTACGGGCCTCCGACCGCTTTGCGAATGCAGAAAATACGCGGGCGTTTCGCGACTTTGTGCGCCGAGGAGGCAAACGGCTTCTGGATCATGCGCGCTTCGAGGTGCTGGATGCGCGGTTCCGCGCCCAAGGCTTGAAGGACTGGCACGAGTGGCCGTGGGAATTTCGGGACCTGGCGAGCGCTCCGGCTCGCGCCTTGAACGCCAACGATCCGGACATCGCGTTTCAGCTTTTCCTCCAATGGCGCGCCGACCAGGGTCTCGCCTCGGCGCAACAAGAGGCGCGCCGGGCAGGCATGCGGATCGGTTTGGTGATTGACATGGCGGTGGGCATGGATCCGGGCGGCAGCCACGCGTGGAGCGCGCCCACGGAAATTCTCCAGCGCCTGACGATGGGAGCGCCGCCCGATTTTTTCAACGGCAAGGGCCAGAATTGGGGCCTGACGAATCTTTCGCCTCTGGCGCTGCGCCGCACCGGCTTCGCAGGATTCATCGACACGGTCAGGTGCGCGATGCGCCATGCCGGCGGCATACGCCTCGACCATGCGATGGGCCTTGAGCGGCTCTGGGTAATTCCGCAAGGCGCCGATGCGCGCGACGGTGTCTATCTCCGCTACCCGCGCAAGGCGCTCATGGGATTGCTGGCGCTTGAGTCGGTCAGGCACCGTACATTGGTGGTGGCCGAGGACCTCGGGACCGTCCCTCGCGGCTTCCGCGGCCGCCTCAACCGCGCCGGCATCCCCGGGATGCGGGTTCTTTGGTTCGAGCGCGACGCAAAGGGCGGGTTTCTTCCACCGAAGAATTGGGACCCGCCCGGCGTGGCTCTTTCCACCACGCACGACCTTCCTACTCTCGCGGGCTGGTGGAGCGGCCGCGACCTGGAATGGCGGGCCATAATTGGCTGGGGCCGGGAACAGGTCACCCGCGAGCGCAAAGTGCGCGCCCGAGAGCGAAAGGCCATGTGGCAAGCCTTGCGCGAATGCGGCGCGGTCAAGGGGGCGAGGCCTGCTCCATCGCAGCCCGGGCGCTTCATAGACGGGGCTTTCCGCGCCTTGGCCAAGGCGACCGGCCCCCTCAAATTGTTGCCCATTGAGGATTTCATCGGCGCGCGCGAACAGCCCAATATCCCCGGCACCATCGACGAACATCCCAATTGGCGGCGGCGGCTCAAGGACGACCGCGCCCTTGCGGCCTCGAGCGCTAAGAAGCGCGCCGCCATTCTCAACGGGCGATCACAGCCATGATCCGGGCAGTGTGCAGAAATAAGCGCCAAAAGGATCAAAGTTGCGCACGCAATGTGCAGAAGATAGCATCATTGGCATGCAGTGGGACCGGGTTCGGATCTTTCTGGCGGTTGCGCGCTCGGGCCAGATTCTAGCTGCGGCCCGGCATTTGGGGCTCAATCATGCCACGGTCGGGCGCCAGCTTACGGCGTTGGAAGGCGAGCTTCAGACCAAGCTTCTCGAACGGCATGTGAATGGCTGCACGCTTACCCAAGCGGGCGAGGCGATGCTCGTGGCAGCCGAGAAGGTCGAATCGGAACTCCTTCAGGTTGAATCGGGTATTTCCGGAAATGTGGGTACCATTTGCGGCACGGTGAGAATCGGCGCGCCGGATGGCTTGGGCAATTATTTCCTGGCGCCCAAGCTTGCGGAGCTTGCCCGCACCCATGACGGGCTTTTGGTCCAACTGGTGCCATTGCCGCGCAGTTTTTCACTTTCCCGCCGCGAAGCCGATATCGTGATCACTTTGGACAGGCCGCAACAGGGCAATCTCATCATCCAGAAACTGACCGACTATACGTTGAGCCTTTACGGGGCGAAAACCTACCTCGCGAAGAGCGCGCCCATTGCCCGGGTTGAAGATCTCGCCCGGCATCTTTTCATCACCTATGTGGATGAGTTGCTCTATACGCCGTCCTTGGATTATGGACGCAAGCTGGCCCAGCAATTGCCGCGCCGGTTCGAATGCGGCAGCATGGTCGGCCAGATGGAGGCAGTGAAGGCCGGCAACGGGATCGCCATTCTTCACGATTACGCCGCCCACCGCATTTCCGATCTCGAGCGCGTTCTTCCGGCACTTCAATTCACTCGCAGTTATTGGCTGATCTCCCATCCCGATACCCATCGCTCCCATCGCGTCACCGAGGTTCGCCGCCATATTGCCGAGGCGATAAATGCCTCGCGCGACGCATTCTGTCCCTGGAGCCGGAAGCTCCCGGCCGAGCTATTCGATCAGGCCTGAATTCGCCACCTTGGCGATATTCTCTTCATGAGACTCGAGCATCACCTTGAGTTCCCGGGCGAGCTTTGGGTCTTCGATGCGGGGAATTGCCTCCTTGAGCTTTCTGACCACCCATCCCTGGCCGCGATTGACAAAGGCCAGGCGTGCACCCTCCCCCGGAATTGCCAGCACCTTTTCGTAAAAGGCGCCGGTCTTGGCGCTGGGCTCGCCTTCGAGTCTGCGGATTTCCGCTGTCAACATCGCGCACCATTTGGCTTCGTCGTGGTGGATGGCCTTGGCAAGCCCCGCCGCCTCGGCACCCTTGGCCTCGTTGGCAAGATGAAGAAGCGATTTGGCGCCCGCGCGCTCGGCTTCCAGCATCTCGTTTAGAAAGGCCAACACTTCGTCGCGGCTCAAAAGGCCCATGACATGCATTCTCCAGGATTGCGATGAGCAAGTATGGAGAGGGCGGGCCGGTATCGCAATCGAGGCCGGTGCCTTACGTCCAGACTTGCGCTTCCGATGTGCAAAATAGCACAGAGGTTGTGCTTGACCTCTGGATGGCTCCCGGCAGAAATCGGGCAACACGTCAACGGAGCGGCCATGAAGACGATGATCGCGGATTTTCTGGGCGCGGGTCTTCTGGGCGCCGGGCTTTCGTCACGTCATCGATGACCTGAACCGGCCGCCACTGAACGCGCAAGCGTCCCTAAAACACCTCGCGCCGGGAACGCAGGAGGAGTGAGGTGCGAAGGGTATTCCAACCGGTGCGAGCCGAGTTGCAAGCCGAGGACATGAAGCGACAATGACCACCCTTGAAATCAGCAATCTCTCGTCGGTAGATAATTTCATCGACGGTTGGGTTG
>JBOHKF010000373.1:0-1714 GCA_050729015.1 Rhizomicrobium sp.
CCATGGAACAGGTAAGAAAAAATGACATAATCCGCGACCTGGAAAATCGGCGCTTCTGCGTCCTTGTTGATGGCGGCGATGATTTTGGAATCCTTCATGCCGGCCAGATGCTGAATGGCGCCCGAAATACCTACGGCGAGGTAAAGATCGGGCGCGACCACTTTGCCGGTCTGGCCCACCTGATAATCGGTGGGCACATAGCCGGCATCGACGGCGGCGCGGCTGGCGCCCACCGCGGCATGCAGGCGGTCTGCCACTTTCTCGATCAGCTTGAAATTCTCCGCCGAGCCCAGGCCGCGGCCTCCGGACACCACAATTCTCGCCGCCGTCAATTCCGGCCGCTCCGAGCGGGAGAGGGTTTCGCCGGCGAATTTGGCGAGACCGGGGTCCGAGCCCGCGGAAATCCTTTCGATCACTGCCTGGCCGCCTTCGGCCGCCGCCTTGAAGGCCGTCGGCCTCACGGTGATGATTTTCTTTGGCAGCTTGGCCTCTACCGTCTGGATGGCGTTGCCCGCATAGATCGGCCGCTCGAAGGTGTCGGGATTGACGACCCTGACGATTTCCGAGATTTGCGGCACGTCGAGCTTGGCTGCCACACGCGGCAGAATGTTCTTTCCGTTGGTGGTGGCGGGAGCAAGGATCGCGTCATAGCGGGCGGCCAGCGAGAGAATCAGCGTCTCCATGGTTTCCGCCAAGGGATGGGCGTAAAGCGCCGCGTCGGCGAGCAGCACTTTTTCCACGCCGGCGATCCTGGCCGCCGCCTCAGCCGCCTTGCTGCAATCATGGCCGGCAACCAGCACATGGACCGGCGCGGCAACCAGAAGCGCCGCCGTCACCGTCTTTGCGGTGGCCTCGTTGAGGACGCTATTGCCGTGCTCGGCAAGGACCAGGGCGGCCATCAGAGCACCCCCGCTTCCTGGAGCTTGTCCAGCAGTTCGGCCACGCTCTTGACCTTGATGCCGGCCCCTCGCTTGCCCGGCTCCGCCACTTTGAGGATTTTGAGGCGAGGGGTTATGTCCACGCCATAATCGCCCGCGCTTTTTTCCGCGATGGGTTTCTTCTTGGCCTTCATGATGTTGGGCAGGGAGGCATAGCGGGGTTGGTTGAGCCTCAGATCGGTGGTCATCACCGCCGGCAGTTTCACCTCCACGGTCTCAAGGCCGCCATCCACCTCCCGCTCGATCCTGGCGGAATCCGCACCGAGTTCGAGACGATGGGCGAATGTGCCCTGGCCCCAGCCCAACAGCGCCGCCAGCATCTGTCCGGTCTGGTTGGAATCGTCGTCGATCGCCTGCTTGCCGGTGATCACCAGCGAAGGCTGTTCGGCGTCGCAAATGGCTTTGAGGATTTTCGCGACCGCGAGCGGTTCGACCTGGCCGTCCGTCTTTACCAATATGCCGCGATCGGCGCCCATCGCGAGCGCGGTACGGATTGTTTCGCTTGCCTGCTGCGGCCCGATGGAGACGGCAATGACTTCCGTCGCCTTGCCCTTCTCCTTCAGGCGCACCGCTTCCTCGACGCTGATCTCGTCGAAGGGGTTCATGGACATCTTGACGTTGGCGAGGTCCACGCCGCTCTGATCGGCCTTCACGCGGACTTTGACGTTGTAGTCGATCACCCGCTTGACGGGCACCAGTACTTTCATGTCTGCGAAGATCCCTGAAACGTGGCGGTTTCTTTAGCTTGGGCGGGCGAAGCGCGCGCCGCTCTTATT